>CANRNO010000005.1 GCA_947632065.1 uncultured Bacilli bacterium
CCCCTTTATTTGTAGAACTTTCTTCTTAAATTTAATAACTATCTATCTAGTGGAAGTTATTTTTTAATTCAACCATTGCTTAAAATCCAATTAATATATATAGTTTAATGCTTGTTTAGAATTTGATTTTACCTTTATTTTATGGTATAATTAGTAACAATTTAGGGGTGAATTGGTTATGATGGATATTATCAGAAAGAATAAAGAGAAAGTTGATAATGTTTTAGAAAAATTAAATTCTTCTAATTATGATTTTAATAAAGAAGAAATATTTTTGATTTTAAATGAAAAGTCATTACAAAATAAAGTTTTTTCTATTATGATGAATGATGATAATATATGGAATTATCCTATTGTATATAAAGTTAGAAATTATGTTGGAAATAATATAGATTTTGCATATAAATATGTAATAAAAGATATTAATAGTGGAGTATTTTCTTTAATAAATAATGATGTTGATAAAGATGAATGGGAACATGATAAGATACCTTTATTAGAAGAATTATTAATTGAAAAACTTAGAGATCCAAATTATGAGTTGGAAAGGTTAGAAGTACCTGACTTAATATTGGGTGATATATTGGATGTTATGTTAGAGACTCAAAGATATGATGATATTAAAAAACTTTATTTAAATAAAAATACTATTGATTTAGAAATGTTTGATAAACTTATGATACCATTTGAAAAAGGTATAGTTTATAAATTACCTCATTTTAATATAAATGATTTAGATGAAGAAGAAATAATGGAAAAATATAATATTTCTGTTTTACCATTAGAGATTTTAGACTATTTTGAAGATGGTTATGATTATGACTTTTTTTGTAAGAAATTAGAAAATAACCCTAAAGAATTTTATTATTTTGAAGATGAAAATATAAAATTGTTTTCTGTTTTAAAAAGAGCAACAGTAGAAGAAAAAAGAAATTTAATATCTTTATTTTTAAAAAATGATTATTATGAACCGTTTTTTATGTATGATTTGAATGATTTACTTAGCGATGATGATATTGATAGTATATCTAAATCTATTGTTAGAAGAAAAGAAAGTATTAGTAGTCATAATTTTTTTAGAAATAAAAATATTCTTTTTAAGAATGAGAAAATTATTTCATCTTTTATAAAAGTTTGTGATTTTTCTACTGCTTTTTGTGGTGTTGATAATATAAATGATTATAAAAAAGTAATTAAAAAGTATGAAAAAGAAATAATACGTGCTGTTGATAATTGTGATAAAAAACTTGATTCAGTAGATGTTGATATAAGAGATATTTATGAATTTCCTGAAATTATAAAAGCTTTTATTAGACATGATCCTTCATTAGAAATTTTATCTTTTATATTTCCTAGTAAATTATATGATTCTAATAAGGAAATTAGAATGATGATAGATGATATTCTATTAAACTCTGATATAGATGATATAAAATATATTCCTGATAATAGAAATTTAATATATAAACTTTTAAAAAATAAAAAGTATGAATTTTTTAAAGAAATATGTATAGATTATTTTAGAGATAAAGAGTTTATTTCTGCCTTATATGATGCTTTTGAAGATGGTAATTTATATTTTATTAGTAGTATTTTATCAAATAGTATGGAAATAATTCTGAATGATAAATTTTTAGATTCAATTTTGTATAATAAATATTTTACACGTATAATTGTTGATAGAATAATTTATGATGGAAGTGTAAAATATTATACTGATGAGATATATAATTTCTATAAAGAAGATATAGCAAAGGAATTCTTTTTAGAAAAAGATGTTATGGATAAAATAAAGAAAGTATTTGGTGTTTCTATATTACAGGATTTTGGTAGTTTTGGAAGTTATGATAATGTTTCTAATACAGAAAGATTATTTGATTTAGATAGTGAAGAGTTAGATAAAATTTTAAATTTATTTTCAACTGAGGAATATACTATTCATGATTTAGAAGGTGTATATGATGCTTTAAAACAATATCAATTTTCTAAGATGTTTCCTGAAATTATTAATATATATTCTTATTTTATAAGTTCTATTGAGGATGATGATTATGCTAGATTAGAAAGTATTATTAATGAATTGAAATCTGTAATGGATGAGAAGTTCTTTAAACAATTTAGAGAAAAGTATGAAGATGTTTATAATTTGGTGAAACTTGATAAAAATTTATTATTTTCATATATTATTTATAATATTAAAAATGGTGTTTATGATACAGATATTATTCATTTTATTACTAATTATTATATTGCTAGTAAGCGTTGTGAATATAGAGAAAATAGTAATATGATAGAGGAGTTAAAGCTTCCTTTTACATTTAGATCTAAAGATGTAAAGAATTTCTTTCCGAAAGAGGCGTTAAAGAGAAATTTATTAGTTGGTGATATGAATTTAAGAGACTATATTATTACAAATATTGATATGGATAAAAATATAGTAAATAAGTGTATTGATTATTATATTGGAAAAAGTGATTTTATAGATAATGATATTAAAAATAATATGCCTTTAATTATTAAGAGTGTAAAAAGTGTACTTAATAAATATTATAGTTATGATGAACAAGTAGAGTTTACTAAAAAGTATGAGAATAATACTTTAGATAAGAAGCCTCTTGTTATAAAAAATAATGATAAGAATTATGAAATATTACAAGATTTGAATATACCTTTTATAATTCATAATGTTTTAAATAGTGATAGTTATGATAGTTTGGTTAAGGTTATAAATAAGTATAAAGTTAATCAAATTCCTGAATGTTTTGATGTTATGCTTGAAGAAGGTAATTATAATTTTGAGTGGAATAATAGGATTTTTTCAAATTTTGTTAGTTTTTATCCTAAGATTTTTAATAATTTAAAGAAAAATAATATTGATAGTGACTCCAGTATTATAGATGTTTTTATAAATTCTAATATGTATGGAGAGGTAAAAGATTTTTATCAGAGTGTTTTAGGGGATAAAAGTTATTATTTAATTAAGAGTAATCCATCTCCTAATTCTGCATCTTTACCTTTTGAGGATAGAATAAATAGTGCTTATGAGTATGTTGTTAATTCTTTTAAAAGAATTAATGTTACTGTTCCTACTTTTAATGAGACTATTAAATCTAATAGTGGAAAAACTCTTAGAGTTATATTAGGTAATTTTACTCATGAGGATGCGATTGTTTATGGAGAAAAAGATGGTTCTTGTTTTAGAATTGGAGGAGTAGAAGATAGTTTTTATAATTTTTGTTTTACTAATGAAAATGGATTTACTGTAAGAATAGAAAATCCTATTACTGGAGAATATATTTCTCGTATTTCAGGATTTAGAAATGGTAATAGTGTATTTTTAAACCAATTAAGATTTAGTCATGATGAAGAAGTTAGTAATCAAGATTTAATTGATGTTACTTATACTATTGGAGAAAAGTTAGTAGAGTATAGTAAAAATGATAAAAGACCAATTGAAAATGTATTTATTAGTTCAGATAAGGTATTTTATGAAAAAGATGAAAGAGAATTTGATTTTTCTATTAATGATACAAATATTAAAAAAGGATATCCTTCTTTTATAACAGATATTGTTGAAAGGGGAATTGTACTTGCGAGTGTTTCTAAAGATTTTAAAGATATAAAATTGGATTTTGATAAAGAAGATATGCCAAGATATTTGCCTGCTAGATGTGAGATACAACAAGGTAAATATTTAAAAAGTGAAATAGAGAGAATTCATAGTATTAATCTAATTATTAAAGATTGTGAAGAGGTTGAACCTTTAGAATTTGATAGTAAAATAAAATATACTATATGTAATAAGGATTGGTATATTTGTGTTGATGAGGATAATAGAGTGTATGCTGAGATAATTGATATTGATAAAAGAGCATTTGTAGAGTTTGAAAAGTGTTATGATATGGTTTTAGATAAATATAATATAGGAAAAGATGATTATAAAAAATTAATAAAAATGTAATATTTTAATTTAGTTTTTATATGTTTTAAAAGTATGATATAATTATCTTAGAGGAGTGGTATAATATGTTGGTTTATATAGTTTTATTTATGATGGGATGTACAGTGTTGTTCCAATCAAAAGGAGCATTACATATGCTTCAACAAAATCTTTATAATGAAAACAATAGATATTTAAAATGGGTAGGAAAGAATTCTTATATTTTTATAAATTTAGAAATATTAGCTATTTTACTAGTTTTATATATTTTATATATAAGTGATAATTTTATAAATGTTGTATATGTTTTACTTATATTAATTTATGTTTTTGAGATTATGTCTATTAGAAAAAGACTTGCAGCTAGTCAAGAGAAAAAACCTCTTGTTATAACTAGTAGAGTTAAAAGATTAATATTTACAACAACAGTTTTATATTTAATACCAGTAGTTATTATTTTACTTAATTATTATAATAATAAATTAGTTCTTAAAATGTTATTAGTATTAGAAGTTATGACTTATTTTAATTATATTGTTGTATATATTTCTAATATTATTAATAAACCTTATGAAAAGGGTGTTTATTATAAGTTTTTACATCAAGCAAAGAAAAAACTTCGTGATATGCCTAATTTAAAAGTAGTTGGTATTACAGGAAGTTATGGTAAGACTAGCAGTAAAAATATTTTAGCGGATATTTTAAATTATAAATATAATACACTTCCTACACCTAGAAATTTAAATACACCTAATGGACTTATGATTACTATTAATAATCATATGGATAAGTTTAATGAGGTTTTTATTGCGGAAATGGGTGCTTATAAAAAAGGTGAGATAAAAGAGTTATGTGATTTTGTTCATCCTAAGTATGGTATTCTTACTAAGATAGGAACTGCTCATCTTGAAAGTTTTGGAAGTGAGAGAAATATTCAAGAGGGTAAGTTTGAGTTGATAGAGTCTTTACCAGAGGATGGAATTGGTGTTTTAAATGGAGATGATCCTAAACAAGTTAATTATAAACTTAAAAATAATGTTAGAATTGTTTGGATAGGAATAGATAATGAAGATGTAGATGTTAGAGCTTGTAATATAAAATGTAATCATAAAGGTACTAGTTTTGATTGTATATTTAAAGGAGATAATAAAAAATATAAATTTGAAACTAAGTTATTAGGAAAACATAATGTTTATAACATTTTAGCTGGTATTGCTTTAGGACATGAGTTTGGTATTACACCAGAGGAGTTAATTTCTGCAGTTAAGGGAGTTAGACCTGTTGAACATAGACTTGAGATTAAACCTCTTAATGGATTTTATATGATAGATGATGCATATAATTCTAATCCTGAGGGTGCTAAAGGTGCAGTTGAGGTTTTAGGTATGATGCCAGGAGTTAAAGTTGTAGTTACACCTGGAATGATTGAACTTGGTAAAAAAGAGGCTGAGTATAATAAAATATTTGGTACTCAGATTGCTGATGTTGCAGACTATGTAGTTTTAATTGGAGAAAATCATACTAAACCAATTTATAAAGGATTAGTTAGTAAAGGTTTTAATAAAGATAAAATAATTGTTTATAATGATGTAAGAGATGCTTATAATTTTATTAATGGTTTAATTGGTAAAAAAGATGTATATGCACTTTTTGAGAATGATTTACCAGATACTTATAGTGAGAATTAAAATTTCTCACTTTTTTTAATTTTTTTAAAATTTAATTTTTATATAATTTTTCTTGTGAAATAATTAATTTTAATTAGGCAATTTATTATTTTTTAAGTTATAAATCATATAGTTTGATGTAAACTATTGTAAAAAAAGATTTGACAATATTGATTTTGTTGTGTATAAATGAATACGAGGAGATGATACTGTGAGTAAAAATTTAGTAATAGTGGAAAGTCCTTCTAAAAGTAAAACAATTGAGAAATATTTAGGTAAGGATTATAAAGTAGTATCTTCAAAAGGGCATATTAGAGATTTAGCAACCACAGGTAAATATGGTTTGGGTGTTGATATTGAAAATGGATTTGAACCTAACTATAAAACTATTAAAGGAAAAGGAAATATAGTAAAGGAATTAAAAAAAGATGTTAAAGATAGTGATATGATTTATCTTGCAAGCGACCCTGACCGTGAAGGAGAAGCAATTGCTTGGCATTTAAAAGAAGCATTAAAGATAAAAGATGATCAATATAAGAGAATTTTATTTCATGAAATTACTAAAGATAAAGTAATAGATGCGATTAATCATCCTACTGTTATAGATGATAATTTAGTACGTAGTCAAGAGACTAGAAGAATACTTGATCGTATTATTGGATTTAGACTTTCTAAACTTTTACAAAATAAAATAGGTGCGAAGAGTGCTGGACGTGTACAAAGTGTTGCTTTAAAACTTATTGTAGATAGAGAAAGAGAAATAGAAGCATTTGTACCTGAAGAGTATTGGAAGATAATTGCGAATTTTAAAGATTTTAGTGCGGAACTTTTTAAGTATAAAGATAGTGATATAGAACTACATAGTGAAGATGATACTAAAAAAGTATTAGATAATATTGGAGAAGATTATACAATAGAGAGTATAGATAAAAAAGAAAAGAGTAAAAAAAGTAAATTTCCTTTTATTACTTCAACACTGCAACAAGAGGCTTATACTAAATTAGGATTTACTGCTAGACGTACTATGTCAGTTGCACAAAAATTATATGAAGGTATTGATTTGGATGAGGGTCGTGTTGGTTTGATTACTTATATGAGAACAGATTCTACTAGACTTTCAGATGAGTTTGTTAAACCTGCTTTTGCATATATCGCTAAGAATTTTGGTAAAGAGTATTTAGGATATGTAAAGAAAAGTAAGAAAAAAGATAATGTTCAAGATGCACATGAAGGTATAAGACCTACTAGTGTAAATCGTGAACCAATAAAGGTTAAAAAATATTTAACAGATGATGAGTTTAAACTTTATAGTTTAATATATAAAAGGACTTTAGCATCCCTAATGGCGGATGCTAAAGTTAATCAGACAACTATAGTTTTAGATAATAATGATTATAAATTTAAATCAACAGGTAATATATTGCTTTTTGATGGATATTTAAAAATATATAAAGATTATGAAAAAAGTGAAGATAAAATTTTACCTGATATGAATAAGGGAGAAGTTAAGAGTACTAAAGATGTTGATGTTTCTCAACATTTTACTAAACCACCTGCAAGATATACTGAGGCAAAACTTATTCGTGAAATGGAAGAGTTAGGTATAGGAAGACCTTCTACTTATGCTAAGACAATGGATACTATTAAAGAAAGAGGATATGTAGATGTTGTCGATAAGAAATTTAAACCTACTGAAATTGGAATTGAGACTACTGATAAATTACAAGAGTTTTTCTCTGATTTAATAAATGTAGAGTATACTAAAAATATGGAAGATGACTTAGATGAGATTGCTGGTGGTAAGAAGGTTTGGAATAAAATATTAGATGACTTTTATAAATTGTTTGAACCTCGTGTTAAAAATGCTTTTGATAAGTTAGAGAAAAAACCTCCAGTTGAGACTGGTGAGAAGTGTCCTGAATGCGGAAGTCCTTTAGTTATTAGAAAAGGACGTTATGGAGAATTTGTTGCATGTAGTAATTATCCTGAATGTAAATATATTAAAAAAGAGAAAAAAGAAGAAAAAGTTATTATGGACTGTCCAGAATGTGATGGAAAAGTAATAGAGAAAAAAACACGTCGTGGTAAGATATTCTATGGATGTAATAATTATCCTAAATGTAAGTTTGCTAGTTGGGATAAACCAGTAGAAGAAAAGTGTCCAAAGTGTGGTTCTTTTATGGTAGAGAAAAAAGATAAAATAAAATGTAGTAAATGTGAATATGAAAAGGATTAGTATTTTAAGATTTAGGGAAAGATTGTTTTGGTCTTTCTCTTTCCTTTTATTGGTATTTGTGTTAAAATTTAAGTAGGAGGATGAGGATATGAGTTCTAGAAATAATAAAAATATGCAATACTTTTTATATATAAATAATAATGGTAGAGAAGTAAAACTTGATTATACTTTTAATAGTTTGTTAGATGTTGATCTTGCAACTGCGAAAGTAGATAATCCAAATAATTTATTTAGTGATGCTCCTCAGTTTAAGGATGATAGTTTTCTTTTTATTAAAGATTCTAGAGGTAAAAAATATTCTGTAATATATGATAATCCTTTTGTAGTAGAGTATACTAAGGAGAAAAAACGTAATTCTTTTAATGATGAGACATTGAGGGATTTATATAAATTTTTAAGTAAGATAAAACGTTATATATCTAGTGATAAAAAAGGGTATTTAACTGATTTAGGAAAACAAGAAGATATTAATAAATATTTGAATAAACCTTGTGAAGATAGTAATTATAAAATTACAAATGATGATGTTAGAGGACTTATACTTCCACTTGAGGTTATTAAAGAGATTGATCAATATGCTTATAGAAAAGAGTTAGTTGATAGAAATACTAATGAGTTTGATGGTGCTTTATTAAAAAGAGAATTTCGTACTATAGATGAGACTAGATTTATTGAAAAGATTGTTGGTAATTATAATAATCTTCGTAGTTTAATTGTTTGGGATCAATATTATCCTATTGTAATGGAAAAAGTAGAAAAGAGAAGAGAATATGAAGAAAAACAAGAAGAGAGAAGACAAAAAGAAATAAAAGAGAGATTAGAGAAAAAAGAAAATAATGAAAGTCATCAAATAACATGGCAGGAACATTTAAAAGAAAAAGAAGAAAAAAAACAACAAAGAAAAGAAGAAGGACCTAGAATTTTAAAAAGTGGACAAGTTGTTTTTGATGGTATTCATGTTGATCCACGGGACTTGGATTATTCTGATTCTAAAGGCAGAAGAAAATGAAAGATGTTAAGGATTTTTTAGATTATTTAAAATATCAAAAGACTTATTCTGATTATACAGTTACAAGTTATAATAATGATTTAGAGGAGTATTTAAATTATTTAAATAAGGAAGGTCTTAATTATAAAGATATTAAATATTCTGATATTAGATTTTTTCTAATGTATTTAAAAGAAGAAAAGAAGATAAAGAGTTCTTCTATTTCTAGGAAATTAAGTGCAATTAGGGTTTTTTATAATTATTTAGTAAATAAAGAAATAATAGATAATAATCCTTTTACTTTGGTAAATGGTCCTAAGAAAGAGAAAAAATTACCTCGTTATTTTGAATATAATGAATTAGAAGAGTTATTTGATGTTCCTGATACATCTACTCCATTAGGTCAAAGAGATTATTTAATTCTTGAGATGCTTTATGCTACTGGAGTTAGAGTTGGAGAACTTGTATCTATTAAAGTTAATGATATTAATAAATATGATAAGACTATTAAAATACTTGGTAAGGGTAATAAAGAGAGATTTGTTGCTTATGGAGAGTATGCTAGTGATGCTTTGGATAAATATTTAAAGGATGGAAGATGTAAATTAAATAAAAACAGTAGTGATTATTTATTTTTAAATCATGTAGGTGGTGTTTTAACAGAACGTGGTGTTAGATATATACTTAGTAATATTATTAAAGAAACTTCTCTTACTAAAAATATATCTCCTCATATGATTAGACATTCTTTCGCGACTCATTTACTTAATGAAGGGTGTGACTTAATTACTGTTCAACAACTTTTAGGACATAGTAGTATTTCTGCAACACAAGTTTATACTCATGTTTCCACTGATAGACTTAAAGAAGTATATTTTAAAAGCTTTCCAAGAGCGAAAAGATAAAGTATTTAATTAAAAAGTAAAAAAATTGCTAAAAAAGTTCTAATATTAAGGAACTTTTTTGTATTTTACTTTAAATTTTTCTTGTTTTTTAGTATAATATTTTTAGTTCAAAGGAAGTGGTTTTATGGATTTTGAATTTAATAGTCAAGAAGAGTTGTTTAAAAGAGTAAAACCTGCCTTAGAAGCAAAGAGAGTAGAGTTAAATAGACTAGGTGTTAAAAAAGTTAAAATAAAAGATATTTGGGATTATTTAGTGGATGTTAAATGGTCATCTGGTCGTGAACTTATGTTATCTGATGTAGTTAGTGATATATTACATCTTGATAATAAAAGATTTAATTCTTATTTGAGAGCAAGAAAAACAAGAAGAGGAAGAAGTGATGAAAATGAAAGAAGAAAAAAACAAGAAAAAAACAAAAAATAAAAAAGGGATTGTTAGTACTACTTTGATGGTTTTAATTTTATGTATTGGGGTTTGTTTATGTCTTATTCCAATATTTAAAGATTTAAAATTTGGACTTGATTTAAAAGGTGGTTTTGAGGTTTTATATAAAGTTGAGAGTGTTGATGGTTCTCCTATGACAAGTGAGAAAGTTACTGCGACTTATAAAACTTTAAGTAAGAGAATTGATAGTTTAGGTGTTAATGAACCTGAGATAATTATTGAAGGTGATAAGATACGTGTTAAACTTGCTGGAGTTAAGGATGCTGATAGTGCAAGGAAACAACTTTCTACAGTAGCAACACTTTCTTTTAGAGATACAAAAGATAATCTTTTAATGGAGTCTAGCGTATTAAATGCAGGTGGAGCTAAGGTTAGTCAAGATGCTAATGGTAATCCTGCAGTTGCACTTTCTGTAAAAGATAAAGATAAATTTTATGCTGCAACTAATAAGCTTTCTAAACAAGATGATAATTTAATGGTTATTTGGCTTGATTATAATGAAGATGAAGATAGTTATTCAGCAGAGAGTAGTTCTTGTGGAACTAGTGAATCTAATTGTTTATCAGCAGCTTCAGTTTCTCAAGGATTTGCAAGTGATGTTATAATTCAAGGTAATTTTACAGATGAAGAAGTAGAGAATTTAGTTGATTTAATTAATTCTGGTTCTCTTCCTTCTAAACTTACAGAAGTTTCATCTAAAACAGTTGGAGCATCTTTTGGAGATCAAACTTTAGAGAAAACATTTACTGCTGGGGTAGTTGGAATTGCTCTTATATTCCTATTGTTAATTGCTATTTATCATTTTTCAGGAGTTATATCAGCATTTTCACTTATCTTTTATACATTCTTAGTTTTCTTTACAAGTTGGGTAATTGGAAGTGTTTTAACTCTTCCTGGTATTGCAGCACTTGTTTTAGGAATTGGAATGGCAGTAGATGCTAATGTAATACTTTTCTCTAGAATACAAGATGAACTTTATCGTGGTAGAAGTTTAGAGCTTGCTTTTAAAAATGGAAGTAAATCAAGTTTTAGAACTATACTTGATTCAAACCTTACAACATTACTTGTTGCAATAATTATGTTTGTATTTGGTGAGAGTAGTGTTAAGGGATTTGCTACTATGTTAATTATTACTGTTATTGTAACAATGTTTACAATGGTGTTACTTACTAGAGTTTTAATGAATTTATTTATTAAGAGTGGATACTTTAATGATAAATTAAAATTATTTATAAATATAGATCCTAAGAAAGTTCCTAATGTAAGTAAAGGAGAAAAAGTTGTTGAAAGAAAAATAGATAAGGTAGACTTTGTTAAGTTTGGTCCTAGATTTACTATATTTTCAATTATTATAATTGTTATAGGTGGTATATTCTTTGCTGTTAAAGGATTTAATTTAGGAATTGATTATCAAGCAGGTAGTGATATTACTGTTGTTACTAAAGATAAGGTTTCTAATAATAAGTTAAAAGATGATTTGAAGGAATTAAAATTAGATTTACGTGATATAGAGAGAAATGATGATGAAGTTACAATGAATGTTAAAGATGTACTTGATGCTAAAGATATTAAGGATGTAACTAAACATTTTGAAGATAAGTATGAGGCTAAGGTTGATATTAGTGTTATAAGTAATATTGTTAAAGAAGAACTTACTAAGAATGCTATACTTTCAGTACTTATTTCTATGATTGGTATAATTATTTATATTTCAATTCGTTTTAAATTTAGTTATGCAATAGCATCAGTTAGTGCTCTTGTACATGATGTGTTAGTAATATTTGCTTTATTTAGTATATTTAGACTTGAAATATCTGTTATGTTTATCGCAGCAATTTTAGCGATTATTGGATATTCTATTAATAATACTATTGTTACTTTTGATAGGATTCGAGAGAATTTAGGTAAGATTGATGATAAAAAACTTACACGTGAAAAGTTATATGAAGTAGCTAATAAGAGTATTGCAGATACATTCTTACGTTCTATTTATACATCACTTACAACTTTACTTCCTGTTCTTGCTTTAATAGTTTTTGCATCTAGTGGAATACTTACATTTAATTTAGCAATGTTATTTGGACTTATCGCAGGAACTTATTCATCACTATTTATCGCAAGTTATATTTTCTTATTATTAGAAAGAAAAAATGTAGGTAAGAAACGTAAGCCTAAAAAGATTTATACTGATGATATTGAAGAGAAAAAAATAAAAGGAGTTAATTGTTAGAAAAAGAGAGGGTGTAAGATATATGACTAAGACAAAAGACCGTATTACATCAAAAGAAGTTATGGAAGCAATAAAGAAGTATATTACTGATGAAGATGATTTCTTAAAAATAAAAAATGCTTATTTGTTCGCTAAAGAAAAACATGCTGGTCAAGTTCGTAAAACGGGTGAAGATTATATATCTCACCCTCTTAATGTTGTTAAGATATTAACTGGGGTTTATGCTGATGTTCCAACTCTTGAGGCTGCATTTTTACATGATATTTTAGAACAAGATTGTAATTGTACTGCAGATGATTTAGAGCGTGAGTTTGGACGAGAGGTTACATCTTTAGTTTTAGGTGTTACTAAACTTTCTAATATTCATTTTTCTACTGAGAATGAATACTTAATTGATTATTATAAAAAAATAATTGTAGGTATGAGTGAAGATGTTAGAGTAATTATTATTAAACTTGCTGATAGTCTTCATAATATGAGAACTCTTTGGGCTCTTCCAAAAGAACGTCAAAAAGCTAAAGCAAATGAAGCACTTGAGATTTTAGCGCCTATCGCAGATCATTTAGGAATTCATAAAATTAAAAGTGAGTTAGAAGATTTAGCTTTACGTTATTTAAAAGGAGAAGTATTTTATGACATTGCAGAAAAACTTAATAAATCAAAGTTAGAGAGAAATGCTACTGTTAATGAGATGCTTCAAGAGGTTTCTAATCTTTTAAATAAGCATGAGATTAATCATGAGATTAAAGGACGTGCTAAGAGTATTTATAGTATTTATAATAAACTTAATAAGGGTAAAAAGTTTAGTGATATTTATGATTTACTTGCTCTTAGAATTATAGTTAATACTGAACAAGAATGTTATCTTGCTTTAGGTATTATTCATTCTAAGTTTAGACCTCTTCCTAAACGTTTTAAAGATTATATTGCGATGCCTAAACCTAATATGTATCAATCTTTACATACTACTGTTTTTGGAATAGATGGTTATTTATTTGAGATTCAAATTAGAACTCATGAGATGGATGAAGTTGCGGAAAATGGTATTGCTAGTCATTGGGCTTATAAAGAACAAAGAGATGCTAAAGAAGCAATGAAGTCTACTACTGAACAAAAATTACAATTCTTTAAGGCTATTATGGAACTTTCTAATGAGAAATTAAGTAATGAAGAGTTTGTTAATAGTGTTAAAGAAGAGGTTTTAAATAATAATATTTATGTATTTACTCCTAAAGGGGATGTTATTGAACTTCCTAGGGGAGCAACTCCTATTGATTTTGCTTATAAGGTTCATTCTAAAGTAGGAGAGACTACAGTAGGAGCAATTGTTAATAATTGTATAGTACCTCTTAATTACGAACTTCAAAATAATGATATAGTTAAGATAAATACTAATAAAAATTCTACACCTTCTAAAGAATGGATTAATTTTGTTAAGACAGCTGGAGCAAGAAATAGAATTAAAAGTTTCTTTACTAAAAATGAAAGAGAAGTATATATAGAAAGAGGAAAATATCTTACTGAGAAAGCTCTTCGTAAAAAGAAAATACCATTTAATGAATTATTTAGTCCAGAGAATACTAAGATAATATTTGATGAATTAAAAATAAAAAAACTTGATGATTTATATCTTAATATTGGTAATGGTAAAACATCTATTAATACAGTTATTCATATAATTTATAAACCTGAAGAAAAAATTGTTAAGAAAAAAGCACCTGTAAAAATAGATAATAATGCAGATATTATAGTATCTGGTATAGATAATGTTAAAGTATCACTTGCAAATTGTTGTAATCCTATTTTTGGAGATGATATTATTGGATATATTACTAAAGGTAGTGGAATTACTGTTCATAGAAGTAATTGTCATAATCTAGCAACACTTGATGATAGGACTATTGAAGTTAGTTGGAATGAGAAATCTGCTAAAAAATATGTTTCTAATTTAATAATATATTCTAATACTCGTGATAATAATATGGTTGATTTAGTTCAAAAGATTAGTATGCAAGATATTAATATAGAAAGAATTAATATGGTCTTTCAAAGAGAAGTTGCAGTATATGAAGTTACTATTTATGTTAGTGGGTTAAAACAGTTAAATAATTTATTACTTCAGCTTGATAAAATCTCATATATTGATAAAGTAGAGAGGTTAATAAGATGAGAGTTTTAGTACAAAGAAGTAGTGAAGCATCTGTTTTGATAGATGATAAAGAAAAAAGAGATATTTCTTTTGGACTTGTAGTGTTTGTTGGATTTACTGATGGAGATGATATTAGTAAGATAACTTATTTAGCTAAGAAGATAGCTAATCTTAGAATATTTCCTGATGAAGAAGGTGTGATGAATAAATCTTTACTTGATTTTGGTGGAAGTATTTTATCTATTTCACAATTTACTTTATATGCAGATTGTAATAAAGGTAATCGTCCTAGTTATATTAAGGCTTTAGGAGGAGATAAAGCATCTTTATTATATGATGAATTTAATAAGGAACTTTCTAAATATTGTGAGGTAGTAACAGGAAAGTTTGGATCTGATATGAAAGTTACTATTAATAATATGGGTCCTACTACTATTATGTTGGAGAGGTGATATAATGCTTAAAAATAAACTTAATTATAAACTTATTAATTTTACTGCTTTGATGTTATTTTTATATATTGGACTTTCTAATATAGGTTTATGGATTGGAGTTTTAAATAAGATAGTTGCAGTATTAATGCCATTCTTAATTGCGTTTGTTTTTGCTTATGCCTTATCTCCTGTAGTAAGATGGTTAGAGAATAAAAATATCAAACATTCTCTTGCGGTTACTATTGTTGTTATTGCGATTGTGTTATTTTTAACATCTTTAGTTGCGATAACTTTACCACTTGTTTATGACCAACTTTCATCTTTATATAGGATAGTGACAGAACTTACTAATGATATGCAAGGAAGTATTACAATTGGGAATTTTACTTTTGAGATTGATAAATATATAGAAGTTTATTTAGAAAAATTAGGAGATTTTGTATCAGATGGTGCAGTGGATTTTGTTTTTTCATCAGTTGGTATTATTGGAACTTTTATAGTAGGATTTATCTCATGGATATATTTTCTTTTAGATATGCAAAATATTAGAAAATTATTAAGAGATACACTTAAAAATACAAGAGAGAAAACTTATAATTATTTAAAATGCTTAGATGTAGAAATAGGTAATTATTTAAGAGGACTTGTTATATTTATGATTATTCAATTATTTGAATATTCACTTGTATTTTTCTTAGTTGGACATCCCAACTGGTTACTTCTTGGAATTCTAGCATCTGTTACAACGGTTATTCCTTATTTTGGAGGACTTGTTACAAATATAATCGCAGTTATTACAGGTTCTGTTGTATCAACACAAGTGTTTATTGGAACAATAATTATATGTTTAATATTCCCTCAAGTAGATGGATATTTTATATCACCAAGGATATATGGTAAAACAAATAATATTAATCCTTTAATTACAATCATGGCAGTATCTATTGGTGGAAGTCTTGCTGGTGTTTTAGGAATAATTGCGGCACTTCCTGTTTATCTACTTATTAGAAGTACTTATCATTTCTTTAAAAATGATATTAAAGAGGTATCTAAGAAGTTGAAAGAAGACTAAGAAAGTAGAGTGATACACTATGTGTAATTATGATGAAATGTTTTTAGATAAATTAGAATATAATATCTTAAAATACGAAACTGAAATGTATCATTGTAAAAACCCTATGAAAATAACATATTATTTTTCACTTTTATCAATGTTAGAAGATCTCTTCTTTCAAAAAACAGATTCTCCTATTTCAGATAATTCTAATTTCAATTTAAAAAAGTTTAGACAATTTGAAAAAATAAATAATGCAATTACTTATAATATAGATAAATTTATAAATAGAAGAGTAAGAAAATTTAAAAATATAAATAAAGAAAAATTAGAGAGTATTATAACTCCATTAGATATTTATTTTTCTTTAGAAGATGATGAAGAGGAGATATCTTCTAGTGAGACTTTATCTAATAAAGATTTGATTTTCTTGATAAGAGAATTTTTAAAATATAGTAATTGTGATATTAATTTATTAGATAAATTTATAAAAGATTATAGAATTACTACTGTAAATGAAAAAAGTAGTGGTTATGGAGGGTTTTATATACCTAATTATATAGAACCTAATAAAAGTTATATTTATATAATTAATTCTAATAATACATATGAAGATGCTATAAAAGTAGCTCATGAACTTGGTCATGATATGGAATGTAAAAAGTCAACTAAATCATATGGTAAATTTGCTTTTTTATCTTTGTATACAGAAGTAATAAGTCAATATTATGAAAATAAATTTATAGATTTTCTAATAGATGAGAAGATTGCTGTAAAACAAGGACAATCATTAAAAAAGGATTTTTTAGAAAGTATATATTATTATTTAGATGAATTATTATATGAAGAACCAACTTATGATAATATTGTATATGGTTATGGTGCTTTGATTTCATTTTATATAAAAGATTTAAAAAAGGATGAATTAGAAGTTTTTAAACATAATTTACTTTATCAAAAAGGTGTGAAATATATGAATAAAGTATTAAATAATGATAAAAAAATTAATAGAGTTTTACAAAAAGAAATAGAAAAAATAAGAAAGTAGGTATTAAAATGATTAGTAAACCAAAAGGTACAGAGGATATAATATTTAATAAAGCTAAACAAATAAAATATGTAGAAAAAGTTATTGATGAGGTAATGGAAAAATATAATTATAATTATATTGATACTCCAATATTTGAATCTACTGAATTATTTCATAGAAGTGTAGGGGATGCATCAGATATAGTTACTAAAGAGACATATGATTTTACTGATCGTGGTGGAAGAGAGATGACTTTAAGACCTGAAGGAACAGCTGGAGTTGTAAGAAGTTATATTGAAAATAAAATGTATGGTATGGCAAGTCAACCTATTAAACTTTATTATAATGGTCCAATGTTTAGATATGAAAGACCACAAGCAGGAAGAGATAGACAGTTTTCTCAATTTGGTGTTGAAGTTTTAGGTAGCGATGATGCGATGGTTGATGCTGAGGTTATTTCTCTTGCTTATAATATTTATAAAACTATAGGACTTTCTAATATTGTTGTAAATATTAATTCTTTAGGAGATACTGAGTCAAGAGATAATTATAGAAAATTAATAGTAGATTATTTTACTCCACATATAGATGATTTATGTGATGATTGTAAAAGAAGACTTAATAGTAATCCTCTTAGAATACTTGATTGTAAAGTGGATGCTGATAGTGAAATTATGAAAAATGCTCCAAGTATTTTGGATAGTTTAAATAAAGAATCTCGCCAACATTTTGATAAAGTATGTGAATATTTGGATATTTTACAAGTTCCTTATTCTATTAATTCAAGTATTGTTCGTGGACTTGATTATTATGATCATACAGTATTTGAATTTGTAGATAAATCAATGGAAGGAAATTCTAATGTACTTGGTGGTGGGGGAAGATATAATAATCTTGTTAAGGAACTTGGTGGTGAAGATATACCTGCAGTTGGTTTTGCATCAGGTATTTCTAGAGTTCTTTTAGCACTTGAAGCAGAAGAAGTATCACTTGATATAAATGAGGATATAGATTTATTCTTACTTTATGTAAATGAAGTTGAGAAGAATTATGCTATTTATTTAACTCAAGAATTACGTATGAATGGATTTATAGTTGAAACAGAATATTTAAATAGATCTTTAAAAGCACAATTTAGACAAGCAGATAGATTAAATAGTAAATTCGTTAGTGTTTTAAATAGTGAAGATTTAGATAATAATGAAATAAAAGTAAAAAATACAAAAACAAAAGAAGAAGATGTTATTAACTTAGATGCTTTAATTTATTATTTAGAAGAAAAATCAAATGATGAGGTAATGGATGATATTTATAATTTAGATAACGAGTAGGGTAAGTAGGTTGTATAAGAAAAAGTCATGAAGAAAAAGGCTTTGTAGGAATCAAAAACCATATAAAGTCTTTTTGTTTTATATAGATAATAAATAAAATATGATAAATTAAATAGGTGGGTTATATGTATAATAGAGAAGTATTAGAAAAGTTAGAATATTTAATGATGGAATATGAAACTAAAATTTATAGAGAAGAAGATGTAGAAAGAGCTTATATGAGTTTACGTGGTTTTAATGAATTACATAAAAGTATTACAGGTAAAGGTTTATTTGATAAAAGATTATTAAAAGCATTAAGACCAAACTTATATAATAGTGCCATACAATATAATGAATTTTTAAATGAAAATATGCTTCTTAATTTATTATCTTTAGAAAAATTTACCTTAGAAGAAATTCCTGAAGTTATAGACTTTTTAAATTATAATTTAGATAGATGCAATATAAAAGAAAAAATTGTTAGAGATATACCACTAGAAAATACTAAAGACTTTATAAATAGTTTTTTAAAACATAGTATTTATGTAAAAGATATAGATATATTTAATGTGATGTGTGCTGAGAGAAGAATAGTAAGTGGTATTTTAAAAAAGGGATATAAAGGTATGTCTTATTTTGATTTTTGTGGTAATAATGATTATATTTTAATTGGTAATAATAATTCTTTTAGTAATTATTCTAAGTGTTGTAGTGCTGCACATGAATTAGGTCATATAGAAGATGTTATGTATTTAAGTCCACTTGCTAAAACGGTTTATGCTGCTACTTCTGCTTTTATAGAAGTACCTGGTCATACTCTTCAAAATTTTATGTATGATTTTATATTAAATTATATTGAACCCGATGTGGCTAAATATTTTAAATATAAATTTCTTGAAGATTTATCTGATAAAATGAATAATACATATTTATCTTTTGAATATAAAGATGATATTTCTGATTTAGATCTTGATCCATTTAATGATATTTTATATGCTTATGGTAAAATGATGAGTATATATTTAACTAATTGTAATATAGAAGAATTAGGTAAGTTTAATAGATTACATTATAATTTTAAAGATTCTAGTTTGCTTACTAGGATGAATATAAATAAGGATAAAATGATTAAAGTATTAAGTAAAGAGTTTGAAAAAATTAATAGATAAAATACTTAGTAAAGTTTAATTGACATAACTAATTTGATTAGTTATAATATTAGTATAATTAGTTAGGAGGTAATTTGTTGAAAAAATGCATTAGTGATGATGATATTATTGAAGTTTCTGCAATGCTTGCTAATGAAGTAGGACTTGATAATTTATCTTTAAAAATGATTGCATCAAAGTTAGATATTAAATCTCCATCTTTATATAATCATTTTTCTAGTTTAGATGAAATTAGAGAGAAAATTATGATTTATGGATGGATGAATGTAGGAAATAAAATGATAGAGTCAACTGTTGGAGTTACCGGTTATGATGCAATAAGAAATATGTGTTATGCTTTTTACGATTATGCATCTAATAATAAGGGAATATTTAGTGCAATGTTGTGGTATAACATGTATGATAATGAAGTTAGTCTGGAAGCTACAAAAAGATTACATGAAGTTATATTTGAAATAGTAAAACCTTTAAATATTAGTAATAAGAATACTAAACATTGTATTAGATTAATGAGAAGTTTTTTAGAGGGATTTGCCTTGTTAGAAGATAATGATGCTTTTGGAGATTTATTATCAATAAATGAAAGTTTTGATTTATCTTTAGAAATACTTATAAATAGTATGAAGAGTCTAGAAGGTAAATAAAAAGTATTATATCCTATACTAACTATGAAACAATAAGGGAAGGAGTAAAGAGTGATGGAGAAGTTTGGTAAGTTTTGTGAAAAATATGAAGTAGTATTATGGCAATTGTGTGTAGCATTCTGGTTTTTTATAGAATTTGCATGTAATCAAAAAGTAAGTTCTCTTTTATGGGATGGAGTTTTTTGGATTGCTTTTGCGGTTGTGGAATTTATAAGACTTAAAAATAAAAAATAATAAAAATTAAGCAGGTTTTGATTTGCTTTTTAAATATATATGAAAAGAGGTATTAAAATGGTAGAAGAATTTAGAAAAATATTAGAGACATCATATGATGTTAGTTTAAGTAATGTATCAGATTTTGTTATCTGTTCAATGATGATAGTTGCAATATTAATTTTAATTGTATCTGTGTTTGCTTTGGGTGTACAAATATATTTAGCAATTAAATATCATAAATATAATAAAAAGAAAAACAGTATAGATATGACTGGAGAAGATATAGCAAGAAAAATACTTGATGATAATGGACTTGAGAAAATTAAAGTTAAATGTAGTGGATCAATTCTTTTTGGTAATAGTTATAGTCATTATTTTAAAAAAGTTAGATTAAGAAGACTTACTTGGAAAAAGAGTTCAGTTGCATCTCTTGCGATGGCTTCACAAAAATCATCTCTTGCAATATTAGATAAAGAAAATGATCCAGATATGGAAACTAGAATTAAACTTACTCCAATTATTTACTTTGGACCACTTTTATTTATTCCTTTAGTTATTATAGGTATAATTTTAGACTTTTTAGTTTTAAGAAGTGGAACAGCAACATTTACTATTATTTGTACAGTTTTAGGACTATTACTTTATTTAATAGCGTTTGTTATGTCTTTAAAAGTATTAAAGACTGAAATTAAAGCTCAAAATAGAGCATATGAAATTTTAAAGAAGAATGGTATGGCAACTGATGAAGAATTAGAAATGCTAAAGGAATTATTTAAATTATATAATATAGAATATGTAAACAATATGGTTATAGCATTACTAGAATTCATTTATAGGGTTTTAGAGTTAATTGCGGCAGTTCAGCAAAATAGTAATAATTAAATTTATAATAAAAGGAAAGCAGATTTATTTCTGCTTTTTTGTGTTATTAATTTAGGTGAGTTTTATGTAAGTCATATTAAAAAAATAAAAGAACTTTTATTATAAAGTTCCTTTCTCTTATTGCTATCATTTTATTTCTCTTATCACTATTGATAACTATGATACTCTTTCGGCATTGATAGAGAATCACTGTTTTTTTTAGAGGTGAGGTTCACTTGCTACTTAAATGTTCCTCTTTTTTATTTTATGTATTTATGATACCATATGTTAATCATTCTGTCAAAATATAAAAACATTTATAAATTAATATTATAAGTTATTTTAATCAATTAAATTAGGTAAGTTTTATGCAAGTTTTATGCAAGTCGTATTGAATAAAATTACTATTAGTAGTATAATATATGTAGAGAAAAAGGTGAGTTTTATAAAAAAAGATAAGTATTTTCCACCATTTGAAATAACACAAGAAATGTTATTGAGAGTAGCTGAAATTTCTGAAAAAGTTACTAAATTAGATATTTTTTCTAATTTAAATAAAAAGCCATATTTCATGAAACAAACTAAAATTAATTCTATTCATTCATCACTGGCAATAGAAAATAATGATTTAACATTAGAACAAGTTAAAGATGTTATTGATGGAAAATTAGTAATGGGATCTAAAAAAGATATACAAGAAGTTAAGAATACTTATAAGGCTTATGATATGATAAGTGAAGTTAATCCATATTCTATTAGAGATTTAAAAAAAGTACATGGTGTTATGACTTTTTTAACTGTGGATGAAGCAGGAAAATTTAGAAGTGGTAACGAGGGTGTTTTTGATAACGATAAATGTATTTTTATGTGTCCTTCACCTAAGTTAGTAGATGATTTGATGAGGCAATTATTTAGTTGGATGAGAGAAAATAAAGATAAAATACATCCTTTAATATTATCAAGTGTGTTTCATTATGAATTTGTTTTTATTCATCCTTTTTCTGATGGTAATGGTAGAACAGTAAGGTTATGGCAAAATATTTTACTTTATAATTGGAAAGATATTTTCTTATATTTACCAATTGAATCTCAAATTCATAAATATCAAGATGATTATTATAGGGCTATTGCTAATTGTAATAGTAAAGGGGATTCTACTGAGTTTATAGAGTTTATGCTTAAAATGATAGATGAGACAATAGAAGAAGTTTTGAAGGTTCCTATTGAGCCAATAAATCAAGAGACAATTAATATAAATAAATTGTTAGATTGTTTAGAAAAGAATACTCCACTCAGTGCTAATGAAATAATGGATAAGTTAAATATTAAGTCAAAAGATACTTTAAGAAATAAGTATTTACATCCTGCTATAAAACAAGGTTTAGTTAAATTGACTATTCCAGATAAACCTAATAGTAGTAATCAGATGTA
This sequence comes from uncultured Bacilli bacterium, assembly GCA_947632065.1. GTDB lineage: Bacteria > Bacillota_I > Bacilli_A > RF39 > UBA660 > CANRDQ01. The sequence continues at coordinate 22,713 of CANRNO010000005.1, forward strand.
TTATAAAGATTAGATTAAAAGGTGAATGATATGGATTTATTTTTTAATAAGATGGTTAAAGAACTTGATTTGGGTAATATAATTGAAAAGCCTTTAAGGGTTACTGGTGGTTTAACTCATCGTATGTTTAAAGTTGTTACTGATAAAGGAAGATATATTGTTAAGTTATTAAATCCTAATATTATGAAAAGAACTACTGCTATGGATAATTTTAATAAAGCAGAAAAATTTGAGGAAATATTAAAAGATAATAATATTAAGGCTATATATTCTTTAGAATTTAATGATAGAAAAATGCAAAAGATAGATGATAGATATTTTTATGTTTATGAGTGGTTTGATGGTAAAGCTTTAAAAGATGAGGAAATAACTAAATATCATTGTAAAAAAATAGTAAAGGCATTAGCGGGCATTCATAAAATAGATTTAAAACATGAAGGAGTAGAAATAAAAAAGAAAGATATAGACTTTGAATATTATATTAATCTTGCGAAAAATAAAAATTCTTTAATTTATGAAATGTTATATGATAAATTAGATATATTAAATGAAAGTATGAATAAAGGTAATATTGCGATTTCTAAGTTAGATAAAGTTAGGGCAATATGTCATAATGATTTGGATAGTAAAAATGTAATGTGGTTGAATGATCAATATAAAATAATTGATTTAGAATGTTTAGGGTATTCTAATCCTTATTTGGAATTATATGAGATTGCTTTATGTTGGTCTGGCTATGAGAAATGTAGTATAGATTTTGATTTGTTTAAAACGTTTTTTAAAACATATTTTGATAATATTGATTTAGATAAGAATATAGATTGGGAAAGTATTTATTATGCTAATAATGGTAGATTAGAATGGTTAGAGTTTAATATTAAAAGATCATTAATGATAGAGTGTGATACAAAAGAAGAACAGGAAATAGGTATAAAAGAAGTTGAAGATACAATTAACCATATTGTTTATTATGATAAAATAAAAAATGATATATTAAACAATATAAGAGACATATTAAATTAATACTAAGTAGTGAGGAGAAGAATATGCATGAGATGAAATTACAACCTGAGTATTATGATTTTATACTTAATGGTACAAAAAGAATTGAGATTAGACTTAATGATGAGAAAAGAAGACAGATTAAAATTGGGGATACTATTAAATTTTTAAAAGAACCTGAACTTACGGAATCTTTTAAAGTAAAAGTTATTGACTTGTTAAGATATGATACTTTTGAAGATATGTTTAAAGATTTTGATATTTCTGTTTTAGCAGACATCTCTATGACTAAAGAAGAATTAATTTCTGTTTTAGAAGAGTTTTATCCTAAAGAAAAACAAAAACTATATGGTGTTTTAGGAATAAAGTTAGAATTGATTTAAGACAAGTTATTGTCTTTTTCTTTTGGCTTTACATATAATGTATAGAGGTGGATTTTTTGGATAAAGAGTATACAGTAAAACCTGGGGATACTTTGTATGGTATTAGTAAACAATTTGGAGTTTCTGTTAATGAGCTGAAAAAAGCAAATGATATGACTGATAATATTGTTACGTTAGGCTCTGTTATGATTATTCCTGATACTTCTGTTTTAACATATACAGTAAAGCCTGGTGATAGTATTTATTCTATTGCTAGAGATTTTGGAGTAACAACAGATGAGATAATAAATGCTAATAACTTAAATAGTGATATGTTGATGATAGGAGAGATACTTACTATACCATCTAGTGGAAGTAATCCTTCTTTTATAAATTATAAAATTAAAAAGGGAGATAATTTATATGATTTAGCAAGCACCTATAATACAACAGTAGATGCGATTAAGTCATTAAATAATCTTAAAAGTAATGATTTAAGTATTGGAGAGGTTATTAAAATTCCTACGGTATTAGTAGATGAGGTTTCAATATTTAAGAAAAATTATAAAGAATATACTGTTAAGCCAGGAGATAATTTATATTCGATTGCAGAGTCTTTTGGAGTATCAGTTGATGATATTAAAAAAGTTAATAAACTTGATAATAATAATTTAACTATTGGAGAAGTATTACTTATTGGAAGTTTTATACCTGATAGTGTTTTAGGACTTTCTTGTTATGGGAATGATTCTGATTTGATTACTTATATAGTTAAAAAAGGGGATGACTTATATTCTATTGCGAGTAAATATTCTACTTCAGTTAATAGTATTAAAGAGATTAATGATTTAAAAAGTGATGATTTAGATATAGGTCAAATATTAAAAATAAGAAAGGGGTCTTGATGTGAATTTTATTACATTTGATGAGTTTAAAGATAGTGATGATTATGGAGATTTTATAAAAGATAATCCTAGTTTAGGGAACTTTAAAGTGCAAGTTAGTATGGGAAGTGGTGGTATTCCTGTTGATGGTGTTGAGGTTTTAGTTACTAAAGATATTAATAATAAGAAAGTTTTATTTTTTAAAGGAGAGACTGATGATAGTGGAATGATTGATAATATTAAAGTACCAGCACCTAAGTCAATGACGGATTTTTCTTTTAAAGAGTTTCCTAATCATACTGATTATGATTTAAGTATTATTTGTAAAAAGCATAATGTTATTAAAGAGTTTGTATTGCAAGCTTATGGTGATGTTAAGGCAATACAAAATGTTAATATTGTACCTAGTGGTGGTGTTGATGGCTAGAATTGATTATCCTACTATTCCTAAGAATATTACTGTTCATTTAGGAGAACCTAATGAGGCAGCTGAGAATATTACAGTATCATTTAGAGATTATATAAAAAATGTAGCATCCAGTGAGTTGTATGCTAATTGGCCTATTGATGCTCTTAAAGCAAATATTTTAGCACAAATTAATTTTGCTCTTAATAGAGTTTATAATGAATGGTATAGATCTAATGGTTATAACTTTGATATAACGTCTCTTCCTAATTATGATCAAACTTATATTAAAGATAGAGAGGTATATGATACTATATCTAAATTAGTAGATGAACTTTTTAATACTTATTTTACTAAAGGAGATCAAGTACAACCTTTTTTTGCTTCTTATTGTGATGGTAAAGTTGTCATGTGTGATGGACTTTCTCAATGGGGTAGTGTAGAACTTGCGAATCAAGGGAAATCTTTTCAAGAAATACTTAAATACTATTATGGAGATGATCTTAATTTCTTTTATAATGCTCCACTTGAAGATAGGACACAGTCTTATCCTGGATATGAGGTAAAAGAAGGAATTGCTGGAGATATGGTTTTAGAGTTAAAAAGAGAACTTAATAGAATTTCTCAGAATTATCCAGCTATTCCAATAATAGAAGAGGAGAATATTTATTTTACTAAAGACCTTGAGGATAGTATAAAGGCTTTTCAAGAGGTTTTTAACTTAAATGTTACAGGAGTTGTAGATAGTGCTACTTGGTATAAGATAAAATATGTTTATAATAGTGTTAAAAAAATAAGTGATATTTATTCTGAGGGTATTAGTGTAGAAGAGGCTACTAAGAAGTATCCATCATCTTTAAAATATGGAGATACAGGAGATTATATAAATTCTCTTGCTTATTATCTACAAGCAGTTGCATACTTTAATCCTAATATTCCTTATTTAGAGGTTAGTGATGAAGTTTTTGATGATAATTTAAAGACTATGGTTATTGCTTTTCAAAAAGATAATGGACTTGATGCGGATGGTGTAGTGGATGCTACTGTTTGGGTTAAGTTAAAAGAAGTATATAAAGATATTGTAGATATGCTTCCTTTTGAATATAGAGAATATGAAGATTTATTTTTTCCAGGGAGATATTTACTTTATGGTATGAGAGGAGAAGATGTAATTCGTCTTCAAATGTTACTTTATCAGATATGTATTAAAACTAAAAGTATTCCTGGTGTTGTTATTAATGGGGATTTTGATGAATTAACAAGAGAGTCTGTTATAGATTTACAGAAGAGATTTGGGTATGAACAAACTGGTGTTATTAATCCAGCTACTTGGAAGTCTATAGTGGAATTATCAAGGGAATAGTTATAACTACTATTCTTTTTCTATGTGTAAAAATTAGTAAAATTAATTGAAAGACTTTGACAATTTTTGATATAATTATTATTGAGAGTAAGGACGTGATAATAAATGGCTTTAAAATATGATGAAAATTCTATAAAAGTTTTAGAAGGACTTGAAGCTGTACGTAAAAGACCTGGTATGTATATTGGGTCTACTGATAAAAGAGGGCTTCATCATTTAGTGTGGGAGATAGTTGATAATTCTATTGATGAGGCTATTAATGGTTTTGGAGATTATATAAAAATAGTTATACATCGTGATAAGAGTATAAGTGTTGAGGACTTTGGTCGTGGTCTTCCTGTTGGTGTTCATAAAACTGGTAAGAGTACGCCTGAGGTTATTTTTACTGTACTTCATGCTGGTGGTAAGTTTGAGTCTGGTGGATATAAAGTGTCTGGTGGACTTCATGGTGTGGGTGCTAGTGTTGTTAATGCTTTATCTAAATGGTGTGAGGTTACTATTAAACATGATAAGGGAGAATATTTTATTCGTTTTGAAGATGGTGGTCATGTTGTAGATGGTGGACTTAAAAAGATAGGTACTACTAATCGTACTGGTACTAAAGTTAGATTCTTACCAGATGATACTATTTTTTCTCATACTAATTTTTCATTTACAACAATTTGTGAGAGAATGCAAGAGAGTGCTTTTCTTTTAAAGGGAATTACTATTGAAGTAGTTGATGAAGAAGATGAAAAAGATGTTGTATACTGTTATGAGAGAGGAATTGAAGAGTTTGTTGAAGATTTAAATAAGGGTAAGAACACTTTACATAAAGTTCTTAATATGAATGGTGTTAAAGATAAGATAGAAGTAGATATTGCGATGCAGTATACTGATACTTATAATGATACTATTGTTAGTTTTGTTAATAATGTTAAGACTGTTGATGGTGGTAGTCATGAAGTTGGATTTAAGACAGCTCTTACTCGTGTTTTTAATGATTATGCTAAGAGTAATGGATTTTTAAAGGCTAAAGATAAATCTTTAGAAGGTAGTGATGTTAGAGAAGGACTTACAGCGGTTATTTCTCTTAAGATACCTGAGGATTTATTACAATTTGAAGGACAAACTAAAGGAAAACTTGGTACTCCTAAGGCTAGAACTATAGTGGAGGCTATTACTAGTGAACAATTGAGAGTTTATTTAGAAGAGAATAAATCTATTGCGATAGAAGTTATTGAGAAATCTTTAAAGAGTAAAGTGGCAAGAGAGGCTGCTAGACGTGCTAGAGAAGAGGCTCGTAAGGGTAAGAATAGAACTACTAAAGAGAGAGCTCTTTCTGGTAAACTTACTCCTGCTCAAAGTAAAGATAAAAGTAAAAAAGAGTTATTCTTAGTGGAAGGGGACTCTGCAGGGGGCTCTGCTAAACAAGGACGTGATCGTAAATATCAGGCAATTCTTCCTTTACGTGGTAAAGTTTTAAATACTGAGAAAACTCGAGAAGAGGATATTTTAAAAAATGAAGAATTAAATACAATGATATATACTATTGGAGCTGGATATGGTGCTAACTTTGATATTCATGATTGTGAGTATTCTAAAGTTATTATCATGAGTGATGCTGATGAGGATGGTGGACATATTCAATGTTTACTTCTTACATTCTTTTATCGTTATATGAGACCTTTAATTGAAGATGGTAGACTTTTTGTAGCACTTCCACCACTATTTAAAATACAAAGTGGTAAGAATATTGAATATGCTTATACAGTTGAAGAAATGAAAGAAAAGTCAAATGGTAAGAAGTGTGAAATACAGCGTTATAAAGGACTTGGTGAGATGAATGCTGATCAGTTATGTGAGACTACAATGAAGCCTGGTTCTAGAACTTTAATTAGAGTAAATATTGAAGATGCACAACTTGCAGAAAAACGTGTTTCTATACTTATGGGAGATGATGTTCCTCCTCGTAAGGAATGGATTGAAGAGAATGTTGAGTTCTCACTAGAAGATGATTATGAAATTGCTTAAGACAAAAAGTAGGTGATATGATGGCAAAAAAGAAAACTGAAACAGAAAAAGTTATTGAAAAGATTTTCGATTATACACTTGAAGATATAATGGGTGAGAGATTTGGTAGTTATTCTAAATATATTATTCAAGATAGAGCTATACCGGATGCTAGAGATGGATTAAAACCTGTTCAAAGAAGAATTTTATATTCAATGTATAAAGAGAAAAATACATATGATAGGGGATATAGAAAGAGTGCTAAAACTGTTGGAGATGTTATAGGTAATTATCATCCACATGGAGATACTTCTATATATGATGCGATGGTTAGAATGAGTCAGTCTTGGAAGACTAGACTTCCTTATATTGATATGCATGGTAATAATGGATCAATAGATGGAGATAGTCCTGCTGCTTATCGTTATACTGAGGCTAGACTGTCTAAAATTTCTAATGAAATGCTTCGTGATATAGATAAAAATACAGTTTTATTTGCACCCAACTTTGATGATACTACTAAAGAACCTACTGTACTTCCTGCTAGATTTCCAGCTCTTTTAGTATATGGAGCACAAGGAATTTCTGCTGGATATGCAACAAATATTCCTCCTCATAATTTAGCTGAGGTAATAGATGCTACAGTTCATAGAATTGATAATCCTAATTGTAGACTTGAGACTTTAATGGAATATGTAAAAGGACCTGATTTTCCAACTGGTGGTATTGTATGTGGAAGAGAAGGACTTAATGATGCATACAAGAGTGGAAGAGGTAGAGTTGTTATAAAAAGTAGATATGAGTTTAGTGGTAATCATATGATTATTACTGAAATTCCATATGAGGTTAATAAAGCTCTTTTAGTTAAGAAAATAGATGATATACGTATTGATAAAAAAATAGATGGAATAGTAGAAGTTAGAGATGAATCTACTGATGATGTTAGAATTGTAATTGATTTAAAGAAAGATTGTAATAAAGAATTAATAGAGGCATACTTACTTAAGAATACTAATTTACAAATAAGTTATAACTTTAATGTTGTATCTATTGTTAATCGTCGTCCTAAACTTTTAGGACTTAAAGAAGCCCTTGATGCTTTTATTGCACATCAAAAAATAGTTATTAGAAAAAGAACTGAATTTGATTTAAATCATGCTAAGGCAAGACTTCATATAGTAGAAGGTCTTATTAAATGTATTTCTATATTAGATGAGGTTATTAGAGTTATTAGAAAAAGTAAAAATAAAGGAGATGCTAAAGATAATTTAGTTAAAGAATTTGCTTTTAGTGAAGAGCAAGCTGAGGCTATTGTTACTTTAAGACTTTATAGACTTACTAATACAGATGTTGTCTCTTTACAAGAAGAGATGGATATGTTAAAGAAGATTATTGATGGTCTTAGTAGAATATTAAATGATGAAGAAATACTTAAGAAAGTTATGAAAGATGAACTTCGTAAAGTAAAACATGAATATAAAACAGAGAGACTTACTGAGGTAAGAGATGAGATAGAAGATATTAAAATAGATAAGACTTCTATGATTAATGAAGAAGATGTTATAGTATCTATTACTAAAGATGGTTATATAAAAAGAAGTAGTCTTAGAAGTTATTCATCTACAACAGATGGAATGGATTTAAAAGAGGGAGATTATTTACTTGGTCTTGTTAAGATGAGTACTTTAAATACATTGTTACTATTTACTAATTTAGGTAATTATTTATTCTTACCTGTTCATACTATACCAGATATGAAATATAAAGATATGGGAAAACATGTTAGTAATGTTATACCTTTAAGTGAAGGAGAAGAGATTATTTCTAGTATTCCTGTATATGACTTTAATAGTGATGAGATGATAGTGTTAGTATCTAGTAAAGGTTTAGTTAAGAGAACTAAAGTAAAAGACTTTAATATTACAAGATATTCTCGTCCTACTTTATGTATGAAGATAGATACGTCAGATAAATTAGTTAATGCTTTTATAGATAATAAGCCAAATATTTTCTTAGCGACCGATTCAGGTTATGGACTTGCCTTTAAAACAGAAGATATTCCTGTTGTTGGTGTTAAGGCAAAAGGTGTTAAAGGTATTAAGTTAAAAGATGATTTAGTTGTATCTGCTAATAATTTCTCTTATGAAGAAGATGAGTTCTTAACTGTTATAACAGATAGAGGTACTGGTAAGAGAATTAGACTTAATGAGTTTGATCTTTCATCAAGAGCACGTAGAGGACTTTTAATAATTCGTGAAGTTAAGACTAATCCATATAAAGTATTAAAGACATTTATTACTGATAGTCGTAATCATATAATTTTAAAAAATGATTCTTTAGAAGAAATTAAAATAACTGCTCTTACAATACTTGATCGTTATTCTACTGGTAAAGAAATATCTAAGAATAATTTAGATGATGCTTGTGTTGTTGTATCTTTAGAAGAAGAGAGAGTACCAGTAAAAAAAGAAGATACAGTAGTAAAGAAGAAGACTATAGATTTAAATGAAATAGATGATAAATTAATGACAATTGATGATTTCCTAAATTAATTAGGTATAAAAGTTTCCTTTTCTCATATTATGAAATAGAAAAGGAGATTTTTTTATGAAGAAAATTATATCTATTGATAGAGATATATCTTTTAAAACTATGATTAAAGAGATTACTAGTATTTGTCTTGATCATACTTTAAAATTTGTCTCAAATAGTAGTGTAGAAGGAGATTTAATTGTTAGTGGTACTTATAAGATGACTGAGGCTAGTAGATTAGAAGAAGATTTTGAATATAAGATCCCTGTTTCTATTTCTACTACTTTGAATTTTGTTTTAGATACTGCAGAAGTTGAGATAGATGATTTTTCTTATGAAGTTGTAGATGATGATACTCTTAGTGTAAAAATTGATATTTTACTTGAAGGAGTAGAAGAGGTTATAATAGAAAAAGAAGAGGTTCGTGAATGTGATGGAGAAGAAGAAAAAGAGGTAGAAATTCCTTTGAAAGAAGTAGATGATGAGACTGTTTTAGTTAATAATGATATAGAAGTAGTCGAAGATAAAAAAGTAGAAGTAGAAGAAGTTGAAGAAAAAGACAATGACAAAGATAAAGATAATAAAACTATTAATTCTCTTTTTATGAGTCTTACTGAAGAAGATGAGACATTCTCTACTTATCTTGTATATATTATGAGAAAAAATGATTCTATTGAAAAAGTATTAGATATGTATGGTATAACACGTGAAGAACTTTCTAATTATAATGATTTAGATTCTGTTGAGGTAGGAAGTAAATTAATTATTCCTTGTAGTAATGAGTAATATAAAAGATATAATAGATAAATATAATTTATATTCTGATGTTTATACATATAAAAATAATACTAGAATATTAGATACTAAAGAGGGTAAAGTGGTGATTAAAGAAAAAAAGAAAGATAAAAATAAAATATATAATTATCTTCTTTCTCGTAAATTTAATCACTTTTTACTTTGTGAAAAAGAATATAGAGATTTTGAAGTTTATCCTTATGTAGAAGAAGTTTCTGTTATGGAAGATGCTAAAGCAATGGATTTAATTATAACACTTTCTTTTTTACATATTAAGACTACTTTTTATAAAGAGAATAACTTAGATGATATTAAGAAAATATATGAGGATACTTTAAATAATATTGATTATTTATATAAATATTTTTTAGATTTACAAGATGTTATAGAAAAACGTGAGTATATGTCTCCTGTTGAGTATTTACTTATTAGAAATATTACTAAAGTATATAAGTCTCTTGAGTTTTCTCGTAATAATATAACTCTTTGGTATGAAGAAGTTACAAAACAAAAAAGTTCTCGTTATGTGTTACTTCATGGTAGTGTATGTTTAGATCACTTTTTAGTTGGGCGTGATAGTCTAAGTTTTATTAGTTGGGATAAAGCTAGATTCGGTATGGTTATATATGACTTTTTAGATTTTTTTAGAAATGAGTATTTAAATGTAGATACTTCTAGACTTTATGATGTATATCAAAGTAGATATAAATTTACAAGAGAAGAAGAACTTTTGTTTTTCGCAAGTGTTTCTATACCTTGGAAGATTGATATAGATAATAGTTTAGATGGTTGTATTAAAGTTTATGAGTGGGTTGAATATTTAGAAAAGTGTAATGAACTTATTTCAAAACAAAACCAGAAATATGAAAAAGTAACACAAACAGAATAAGAATAACAATATAATAGCGTTTATTCTAGTAGTTATAAAAATTATTAAAATCATTTGATATAAAGATACTACGAAAGTTATACCTATAAGTGCTAAATAGAAGACGGAACTTCTTCTTTTTTGTTTACAAGATGGGCATCTACAAAAAAATGAGTGTTTAGATCCTTTAAACATTATATTCACCTATAATATTTTATGTTAAATGTTGTCTTTTGTTATAAAAATATAGAAAAATATATTAAAAGTATTGTATAATAAATATAAGATTATGGGAGTGGTTATATGAATAATAAAGGATTTACGTTAATTGAACTTTTAGTTGCTTTAGCTATATCAGCTTTAATTTTAATAATGGCAATACCATCTATTAATAATATGAGTAGTGATACTCAAGATAGAGAATATCAAGAATATAAGGAATCTATTGTGTATGGTGCTAAACTTTATTATAGACAAAAGTATGATGATATAAGTGGATGGGTTACAAAGGGTAATGTTAGTACTGTTGATATATATTATTCTGATTTAGTTGGAGCAAATTATGTTAAAGACTTTTCACCAACTGAAAGAGGAAGTAAGAAAAAATGTGATGCTAGTGAAGTTACTGTTACAATCACGGTTACAACAAATACTAAGGGAAGTAAAAAGGTAGAATATAAAGTTAATGGTTTAGAGTGTGGAGTTAATAAATTAGAACCTGTTGAATAAAGAAATTTATTTTCTTTTTTTCTTTCTTGAAGAATTATTATAATTTATGTTATAATGATAATAGTTATCAATAAGAATTGAGGTGATTTATGGAACTAGGTCGTAATACTAAACAAAAACAACTTATTTTAGAAGTTATAAAAAAAGAAAAGAATCATCCTACTATTTCAGATTTATATGAGGAAGTTTTAAAGATTGATCCTAGTATTGGACAAGCTACTGTATATAGAAATGTTAATAAATTGTTGGATGAAGGTAAAATAAAAAGGATAATTACTGATAGTGGTATTAGGTATGATTGTGATTGTAATAACCATTATCATTTAGAGTGTAGTAAATGTGGTAGAATTATGGACATTTACGATGATAAATATATGAAGTTGACTAGAAGAATGGAGGAGGAATACTCTGTTAAAATAGATGATTGTACTGTTTTATTTAAGGGTATTTGTGATAAGTGTTTGAAATATGAAAAGTAATAAAAAGCCGGTTGTTATTAAAAGTGATAATCCATCAATTGCAAGAGTAGAATCTAGATGTATTAAATGTGGTAGATGTAGTTATATTTGTAGTGAAGTTGTTGGAGTACCAAAAGATAAGCATGTATGTCTTAATTGTGGACAGTGTATTATTAATTGTCCAACGGGTGCTTTAGTTACAAAATATAATTATAAGAAGGTACTTGATTATATAAATGATACAGAAAAGTGTGTTGTATGTCATATCGCACCTTCTGTTAGAGTATCTTTAGGAGAAGCATTTGGTATGGACTTTGGTGAGAATGTAGAAGGTAAGATAGTTACAGCATTAAAAAAAGTAGGTTTTGATTATGTGTTTGATACTACTTTTGGAGCTGATCTTACAGTTGTAGAAGAAGCAAGTGAATTTGTTCTTCGATATAAAAATAAAAAAAGACTTCCACAGTTTACTAGTTGTTGTCCAGCTTGGGTTAAATATATAGAGACATTTCATCCCTCATTAATTGATAACTTATCAACTTGTAAGAGCCCAATTGGTATGCAAAACTCATGTATAAAAACTTATTTTAGTGAGATGGAAGAGATAGATCCAGAAAATATAATAACAGTATCTATCGCACCTTGTACTGCTAAAAAAGCAGAGTGTATGCAAAAGGATTTTAAAGATGGAGATTTTTCTCTTACAACAGTAGAGGCTGCTTTAATGATTAAAGAGTGTGGTATTGATTTTGAAAACTTAAAAGATAGTGAGGCTGACTCTTTAATGGGAAGAGGAAGCAGTGGTGGAGTTATATTTGGTACTAGTGGAGGTGTTTGTGAATCTGTTTTTCGTAATTGTTATTATGTATTGACAGGAAGAAGACCTACAAAACAATTTTTAGACTTTAAAAAAGTTAGAGGTTATGATAATCTAAAAGAAGCCACTGTTAAAATTAAAGATGATGAATTTAGAATTTTAGTTTGTCATGGACTTAAACATATAGAAGATATTTTACAAGATATTGAGAATGGTAGGATTAATTATGACTTTATAGAAGTTATGAATTGTCCTGGTGGCTGTATTGGTGGTGGAGGACAACCTTTAGGAGTGATTGCTAAGGTTGATGATATTAATAAAAGACGTAGTGATGCTTTATATAAAGAAAATGATGAGGTTGATGTTAAGTTCTCTTATGCCAATAAAAATATTAGTGAATTATATAGAAGCTATATGGGAGATGTTCTGGGAGAAAAAGCAGAAAAAATTCTTCATAGAAGCTTCAAGAAAAAGAGGGTATTAAAAGAAGATAATTCTTTTGATATAGATAAAAATAAACGTAGTAGAAAGAAGGAGAAATTATGGAATTAAAAGGATCAAAAACTGAACAAAATTTAATGACAGCATTTGCTGGAGAAAGTCAAGCAAGAAACAAATATACTTTTTATGCTAGTAAAGCTAAAAAAGATGGTTATGAACAAATTGCTGCAATCTTTGAAGAGACTGCAAACAATGAAAAGGAACATGCTAAACTTTGGTTTAAACAACTTCATGATGGAGGAATTCCTACAACAGAAGAAAACTTAAAAGATGCTGCTGGTGGTGAAAACTATGAGTGGACTGAAATGTATAAAGAGTTTGCTGAAGTTGCAAAAGAAGAAGGATTCGATCATATTGCTTACTTATTTGAAGAAGTAGGAAAGATTGAAAAAGAACATGAAGAAAGATATTTAACATTACTTAAAAATGTTGAAGATGATAGAGTATTCCATAAAGATGGAGATAAGATTTGGATTTGTCGTAACTGTGGACATGTTTATACAGGACGCGATGCTTTAGAAGTATGTCCAGTATGTGCACATAAACAAAGTTTTATGGAAGTTCGTAGTGAAAATTATAAGTAGTAAAGACAGACGTTTTTACTTCTTTTTTTGTGTTGTTTTTAGTAAACTGTTGATAAAAATATTGACATGGTATTAAGTATAATATATACTTGATATATTATAGAAAGGAGAATTTTTAAAATGAAAAAAATGATTTTTTTGGCGACTATGATAATTTCTGGGTTAATGTTTATGCCAAACGTGTATGCTGCAGGTAGTGAAAAGTCTGTAAGTAGTATTGATAGTTTACAAAGTACAATTGATACAGCAGAAGAGGGAGATATTGTTAAATTTACAATGGATAGTGGAGATCCTGTTACAGCAAACACTACTATTACTATTAATGGAAAGGATATTACATTAGATCTTGGTGGAAAAACTTTAACATCAAGTCAAAATATTACTTTAACAGTAACAAATAGTACAGTAAATATTATAAATGGTACTATTGATAATACTAATGCAACAGGAATTGCTTTAAATATCAAAGAATCAACTGTTGAAGTTGGTACTAATGCTAAAGTTAACGCTACATACACTGCTATTAATTTTCCAGAGGTTAATAGTGGAAAGAATAAGTCTAGTTTAACAATTGAAAGTGGAGCTGTTGTTTCAGCTACAAATAATGTTGGTTTGACTGTTAATGGTTTAATTAAAGATGCTGCTGAAATTCCTGAGATCAATATCAAAGATGGTGCTTTTGTAAAATGTGAAAATGATTTTGCTATTTATCAAGCAGGAAACTCTAAAATTACAATTGGTAAAGCAACTATTGAGGGAGAATCTGGAATTGGTACTAAAGCAGGAAGTTTAGTACTTAATGGTACAACTGTTAAAGCAACTGGTGCTATAGAAGAGGCATCACCAAGAAGTGGTGGTATGACGTCAACTGGTGCTACAATCCAAATGGAGACTAATAATGCATATAATGGAAATATAGATATCGAAATTAATGGTGGTACTTATACAAGTAAATCAAATGTAGTATTTTTAGAATATCCAAAAGAGGGAGTAAGTGATGCTAGTGCAGTAAGTAGACTTCATATTACTGAAGGTACTTTCCAAGCTGCAGATGGGAAAGAAGTATTTGATGTTTCAGCTCCTTTTGAAAAAACACTTACAAAAGAAAAAAGTATAGAAGGTGGTACTTTCCTAAGTGGAGATACTCCAGCAGATATTTCTTTATATATAAAAGAAGGATTACAACAAGATAAAAATGGAAAAGTAATTAATCCAACATCTGCAGATATAGTAGATACACCAAAAGAAGATGCTAAAAACCCAGATACCGCAGATATTAATTTATTAATGTTAATTAGTCTTATAACTTTAAGTGGATTAGGACTTGGTTATACTGTTAGAAAAAGATTTAATTAATAGTTGATTTTTTGTAAATGATATAATATATTATCTATTGAAAGACATCTTGACTAATTGACGGTAGATTTATCTACTTTGCCAATTTCAGATGTCTTTTTATAATGTTTGACTTTTTATAAGTTCTATAATATATTATTAGTTGTAAAGAAGTACCTAGTGATTCAGTCGCAGTATTTACTGGTGAACTGATATGGGTACTTCTTTTTTTACATTTTTTAAATATTTTTTAGCAATTATCCTTGACAAGTGCTAAAAGTAGTCATATAATATACTCAGCACTCATAAATTAGTAGTGCTAAGAAAGTGAGGTTGTAGTAGTGGTGTTGACTGATAGACAAAGTAAAATATTAAAGTTAATAGTAGAACATTACATTAAACTTGCTAAACCTGTTAGTTCTAATTTAATATGTAAAAAGTTAAAATGTTCTAGTGCTACTGTGCGTAGTGAGATGGCAACCTTAGAAGAGAAAAAACTACTTGAAAAAACACATACATCATCTGGTAGAATTCCATCAGAAGAAGGTTATAGATATTATGTAGATAACTTGATGGAATTAAAAAAGATGAATGCTGAGGATATGTTAAAATTACAAATTATATTTAAGAATCAACAAATGGTTTTATCTGATTGTATTAATAAGAGTTTACAAGTTATATCTGATATGACTAGTTATGCTACAGTTGTACTTGGATCATCTTCACATGAGAACTTACTTAAAAAAATAGAAGTTGTTCCTTTAAATGAAGATAGTCTTATTGTAATAGTAGTTACTGATAAAGGTCATGTAGAACATAAGAATATTACACTTGAAGGTATTAATATAAAAGATATTTCTAAGACTGTTTCTTTAATTAATAATTTGATTGTTGGTACTCCTATTGATGAGGTATCATCAAAGTTAGAATATGAAGTTAAACCTATAATAGGAAAATATGTTGATCAACATGAACAAATATATAATGCATTCTATAATGTTTTTTCAGAATTTTCAGAACCTGATATTAATATCGTTGGTAAGAATAAATTTTTAAGTCAACCTGAGTTTAGTAGTATTGATAAAATAAAAGATTTATTTAATAAACTAGATGATAAGGAAGTAGTTAATGATATTAAAGCAGATGATGATAACAATATAAATATTTATATTGGTAGTGAAAATAATATTGATGAAGATGTTACTGTTATAAAGACTAAATTTAAGACTCCAACTGAAGAGGGAACTTTAGCTATTATTGGTCCAAAACGTATGGAATATGATAGAGTTGTTTCTATGCTTGAGTACTTAAAAGAAAATATTGAAAGGTAGGATTTGATGGAAGAAAACGTAAAAGAAGAAGTTGTAGAACAAGAAGAGAAAGTTGTACAAAAAGAAAAACATAAAAAAGAAAAGAAGAATAAAGATAAAGAAAAGATAAAAGAGTTAGAAAAACAAATTGAAGAACTTACTGAAAAAATTAAGTATCATCAAGCAGAGTTAATAAATTATCGTAAGAGAAAAGATGAAGAAATGGTACAGTTTAGAAAATATTGTAATCAAGATATCATTTTAGAGTTGATTGGTGTTATTGATAATTTTGAGAGAGCTATTAATATTGATACTAATAATGTAAGTGAGGATGTTTCTAAATTCTTAGAAGGATTTAGAATGATGTATTTAAGTATGAAAGAGATACTTAAAAATTATGGAGTAGAAGAGATAAATCGAGTTGGGGAAATATTTGATTCATCTTGTGAACAAGCCTTAATGACAGATGATGTTAAAGATCATAAGGAAGATGAGGTTTTGGAAGTTCTACTTAAAGGATATAAATTAAAAGACAGGGTCATAAGACCTGCGTCAGTTAAAATAAATAAGAAAAAAGAAGGAGAAGATAATAATGAGTAAAATAATAGGAATTGATTTAGGAACTACAAACAGTTGTGTTTGTGTACTTGAAGCTGGGGTAGCAAAGGTTATCCCAAATCCAGAAGGAGGAAGAACAACTCCATCTGTTGTTGCATTTAAAAATGGAGAAAGAATAGTTGGGGATGCTGCGAAGAGACAAGCTATTACTAATCCAAATACAATATCATCAATTAAGAGATTAATTGGTACTTCTGAGAAAGTTGAGGCTGAAGGTAAGAAATATACACCAGAAGAAGTAGAAGCTATGATTTTATCTTATATGAAAGATTATGCAGAAGATTATTTAGGAGAAAAAGTTACTAAAGCTGTTATTACAGTACCAGCATATTTTAATGATTCTCAAAGACAAGCTACTAAGAATGCAGGTAAAATTGCTGGGCTTGATGTTGAGAGAATTATAAATGAACCAACTGCTGCATCGCTTGCTTATGGTCTTGAAAAAGAAGAAGGACAAACAATTTTAGTATATGACTTAGGTGGAGGAACATTTGATGTTTCAATACTAGAACTTGGAGATGGAGTATTTGAAGTTAAATCTACTAGTGGTAATAATAAACTTGGTGGAGATGACTTTGATCAAAGAATTATTGATTATTTAGTTGAAAACTTTAAAAAGGATAATGGAGTTGATTTATCTAAAGACTCTATGGCTATGCAAAGATTAAAAGAAGTTGCAGAAAAAGCTAAGAAAGATTTAAGTGGTGTTAATACTACTCAAATTTCAGCACCTTTCATTACACAAGGTAGTGATGGTGGACCACTTCACTTAGATGTAACTTTAACTCGTGCTAAGTTTGAAGATTTAATTAGAGATTTAGTTGAATCTACTTTAGAGCCAGTTAGAAAAGCACTTAAGGATGCTAAGTTATCTAAGAGTGATATTGATAAAGTAATATTTGTTGGTGGTTCTACTCGTATACCAATGGTTTATGATTTAATTAGTAAAGAGTTAGGACAAGAACCAAGTAAAGAAGTTAACCCTGATGAAGTTGTTGCGATGGGTGCTGCTATTCAAGGTGGAGTATTAACAGGAGATGTTAATGATATAGTTTTACTTGATGTTACACCACTTTCACTTGGTATTGAAACACTTGGTGGAGTATGTACAGTATTAATTCCAAGAAATACAACTATTCCAACAAGTAAGAGTGAAGTATTCTCAACTGCAGCAGATAATCAACCAGCAGTTGATGTACATGTACTTCAAGGTGAAAGACCAATGGCTGCAGATAATAAAACTTTAGGTCGTTTCCAACTTGGTAATATACCTGCTGCTCCTCGTGGAGTTCCTCAAATTGAAGTTAAATTTGATATAGATGCTAATGGTATAGTTAATGTTACTGCTAAAGATCTTGGAACTAATAAAGAACAATCTATTACAATTACTGCTAGTACAAATTTAAGTGATGATGAAATAGAAAGAATGAAAAAAGAAGCAGAAGAAAATAAAGAAAAAGATGAAAAACGTAAAGAAGAAGCAGATGCTAGAAATGAAGCAGAACAAATGGTATTCCAAACAGAGAAATCTATTAAAGACTTAGGAGATAAAATAAATGATGATGAGAAAAAAGAAGTAGAAGGATTAATAGATGATCTTAAGAAAGCACTTGAAGGAGACGATATTGAAGATATCAAAGCTAAAAAAGATAAATTAAGTGAGAAAGCTATGGGACTTGCTGCTAAAGTTTATGAAAATATAAATAAAGAAAGAGCAGAAGCAAGTAATAATGATTCTTCTAAAGAAGATAAAAAAGACGATGTTCAAGATGCTGAATATGAAGAAAAATAATGTACATAATAAGATATAAGTTCTAGGTTACTAGGACTTATATCTTAAAAGTATTAAAAGGAGGAGGACGTTGAGTAGTACTACAACAAAGATAAAGAAAACTAAAAGTAATAAAAAACATTTAAAATTGGAGAAAACTCATAAAAATAATATTATTATTTCAGATAAAAATTTAGGAAATAAATTCACTAATTTTGAAGAGTCTAGACTTGATGAAAGTAAGACGTTACTCTATGAAGTGAATTCTAATCCAACTTATTTTAAAAAGTTTTCACGTGGACAAATTATTAAAGTGAGATTTGGTGTTAATATTGGCAGTGAATTTTCTGGTGAACATTTTGCAATTGTTATTTCTATGAGAGATTCTATAAAAAATTCAATTTTATATGTTATTCCACTAACGTCTAAGAAAAATAAGTATAATATTAATATTGGAAATATATTGTATGATGAAGATAAAATATTCAGATTAAAGAAGAGATTAAAAGAAGAGAGTAATCCTAAACAATTAAAGCAAATAAAGAAATGTATTGATTATTATTCTAAAAGAAAAAATAAAAAAAGTTATGCTTGTATTCAACATTTGAAAACAATTAGTAAATTGTCTATTTGTAAAACTATGAATGATTTTGACTATTTGCATGAATTGAAAGTATCCTCTTCTATTTTGAAAGAACTTGATAAAAAAATTATTAAGGAATTTACTAACATAAAAGAAAATTAAGAAATTGACTAATTTTGGATGATAATGTATAATGTTATTGTAATATTAAATTGATTTTGATATTATTACATATGCTTATTGATTTATATCAAGTGGCATTTTACGATACTAAATTATAGTTTGGTATCATCACATAACCAACTAACTTTATGTTGATTGGTTTTATGACACTAATTTATTTAGTGTTAAACATTATATTTTAAATGTAATTGTACATTAAAAGAGTTAGTCAAGTACTAACTCTATTTTAGTTAAAAAGGAGAAAATATGGAAAAAGAAAAACTACGTAGTGAAATAGAAGAGAAGTATAAATGGGATTTGACTAGAATATATAAAAATCCTAAAGAATGGGATAAAGATTTAGAAGAATTAGATAAATTAATTGATAAGATTCCTTCTTTTAAAGGAAAGTTATTTTCAGATAGTAAAACTTTAAAAGAATATTTTGAAATAGAAGTAGAAATAGATAAATTAATTAATAAATTATATTCTTATGCTAGTCTAGAACATGATGTTGATATAAGTAATACAGAAAGTCAAAAACGTCAAGATTTAATTCTTTCTAGTATTTATAAATTTAGTGAGAAAGATTCTTTCTTTCAAGAAGAATTATTTAAAAAAGAAAATGAAGAAGTTAAGAAATTACTAGATGAAGATGATTTTCTAAAAGATTATGAATTATTAATAGAAAGACAAAATCGTTATAGAGATCATTATTTAACTTCAGAAAAAGAAGAATTAGTTTCTATTATGTCTAAAGCATTAGAAGCTAATGATAATACATATAAAATTTTAACTAATTCAGAATTAAAATTTGATTCTATTAAAGATGAGGATAATAATATAGTTGAATTAACTGATACTAATTATGCAACATACATTAGAAGTAAAGATAGAAGAGTAAGAGAAGAGGCTTTTAAATCTTTATATAAAGGATATGAAGGTTTAAAAAATACTATTACTTCTACTTATATGGGAAGTGTAGATGGAAATATTGCGATATCAAAGATATATAAATTTCCAGGTGTACTTGAAAATAAACTTTATAATGATAATATACCAGTTAAAGTTTATGATAATTTAGTAGAAGAAGTAAGTAAAGGTCTTGATAATCTTTATGAATATTATAAATTTAAAAAAGATATTTTAGGGGTAGAAGAATTACATTTATATGATACTTATGTAGATTTAATTCAAGAGAAGACTAAAAAATATACTTATGAAGAAGCTAAAGATATTGTATTAGATGTTATTAAGCTTTTTGGAGATGATTATGTAGAAAAAGCAACAAAGATATTTGATAATAAATTAATAGATGTTATGCCTAATAAGAATAAAAGAGGTGGGGCATATTCATCTGGTACTTATGATACAGATCCATTTATACTTACAAATTTTAATGGTAGTTTAACTGATGTTTCAACTATAATTCATGAATTAGGACACTCTATGCATACTACTTATTCTAATGAGAATAATATAAGACAATATGCTGATTATAGAATATTTGTCGCAGAAGTAGCATCTACAGTAAATGAAATTTTACTTGCTTTAACAATGCTTGAAAATAGTGATGATGAAAAAGAAAAACTTTCTATTATTAATAAATTACTTGATGATTATAAAGCAACTATTTATCGTCAAACTATGTTTGCTGAATTTGAAAGATATGTATATAGTCAAAGAGAAAAGGGAGTTGCTTTAACTAGTGATGAATTATGTGATTATTATTTAGAATTAAATAAAAAATATTTTGGTAAAGACGTAGTAGTTGATGATGAAATTAAATACGAATGGGAAAGAATTCCTCATTTTTATACTCCTTTTTATGTTTATAAATATGCAACTAGTATGAGTGCATCTATAGTAATTGCAAACAAAATATTTAGTGGAGATAAAGAATTTACTAAAAAATATATTAATTTCTTAAGTTTAGGTGGAAGTATGTGGCCAATTGATGAACTTAAAACGTTAGGTATAGATATGGAAGATGGTAAGGTTATAAAAGAGGCAATGGACTCTTTTGGAAAGTTACTTGATGAGTTTATAGAAAAATATAAATTAGTCTACAATGATTAAGGCGGTGAAGTAGATTGAATAAGAAAGATTATTATGAAGTGCTTGGAGTAGCTAAGGATGCTAGTGAAAAAGAAATTAAAAGTGCTTTTAGAAAAAAAGCTAAACAATATCATCCTGATTTAAATAAAGATAATCCTGCTGCAGAAGAGAAGTTTAAAGAAGTACAAGAAGCTTATTCTGTACTTTCTGATAAAAATAAAAGAAGTCAATATGATAGATTTGGACATGCTGGAGTAAGTGGTGCTGGAGCAGGTAGTGGATTTGGAGGATTCTCTGGATTCTCAAGTGGATTTGATGGAGTTGATATTGATTTAGATGATATCATCGATAGTGTATTCGGTGGTGGAAGAGGTGGATTTTCATCTGGTTTTGGAGGAGGACGTAGTAGAAACTCTTCAAGACGAGGAGATGATTTACTTATTAGAGTTGATCTTAGTTTTATGGAATCTGTTCATGGAACAGAAAAAGACTTTGATTTAGATGTTGTAGAAAATTGTAAGAAATGTAAAGGTAAAGGTGGATTTGATGAAGAGACTTGTTCTACTTGTCATGGTAGTGGTACAGTAACATCAGAACAGCATACTTTATTTGGATCTTTTCTTACAAAAACAACATGTCCTGATTGTAAAGGTAAAGGAAAAACTTATAAGAGAAAATGTAGTGAATGTCATGGTACTGGTAAAATTACTGAAAATAAAACTATTACAGTTAATATACCTGCTGGTATAAATACTGGAGATAGACTTAGAGTTGCAGGAAAAGGAAATGCTGGAATTAATGGAGGAGAAGCAGGAGATTTATATTTAGAATTTCACGTTAAAAGTCATGAATACTTTGAACGTGAAGGAGACGATATATACTTAGAAGTTCCTCTTACTTTGACTGAGGCTTTACTTGGATGTAAGAAGATTATTCCTACAATTAATGGTAATTTAAAACTTACTGTTCCTAGTGGTACTAGTACTAATGATAAACAAAGAATTAAAGGGCGTGGTGTAGATAATAAAAATAGACATCATAAAGGTAATATGTATGTTGTATTTAAAGTAGCTATGCCTAAGAAGCTTACTCGTGAACAGAAAAAATTATTTGAAAAACTTTCTAAAACTGACTTAGAAACTAAAGAAATATTAGAATTTGATAAATTTACTGAAAAGAATGCGTGAGTATTCTTTTTTTATGTGTTATAATATTAGAAGTTTAAAAGGAGTTGATCTTGGTGAAGATAGAATATAAATTAATTAAAAATGATAATAAAGCAAGACTTGGAAAAATAAAGACTAATTATGGAGAATATGATACTCCTATGTTTATGCCTGTTGGAACACGTGCTACAGTTAAGAGTTTATCACCTGATGAGTTATATGAAGTAGGAAGTGGTATAGTGCTTGCTAATACTTATCATTTATGGTTAAGACCAGGAGAAGATACAATTAAAAAAGCGGGAGGACTTCATAAGTTTATGAATTATAAAAGACCTATACTTACTGATAGTGGAGGTTTTCAAGTTTTTTCTCTTGCTAAAAATAAAGAAAAAGATATAACAGAAGAAGGAGTACATTTTAAAAGTCATTTAGATGGGAGTAATTTACTTCTTACTCCAGAAAAATCTATTGAAATACAAAATAAACTTGATAGTGATATAGCTATGAGTTTTGATGAATGTCCTCCATATCCAGTTAGTTATGAATATATGAAGAAATCAGTTGATAGAACTTTAAGATGGGCTAAAAGAGGTAAAGATGTTCATAATAATCCTAATCAAGCATTATTTGGTATAGTACAAGGTGGAGAGTTTAGAGATTTACGTGAATATAGTTGTAAGAAGACTGTTGAGATGGATTTTGATGGTTATTCTATTGGTGGTACTTCTGTTGGTGAGAGTAAAGAAGTTATGTATAAAATGATAGATGATGGGATACGTTATTTACCAGTTGATAAAGTTAGATATTTAATGGGTGTTGGAGATCCTATTGATATATTAGAAGCAGTAGAGAGAGGTGTTGATATATTTGATTGTGTACTTCCTACTAGAATAGCAAGACATGGACAAGCATTTACAAGAAGTGGAAAAATTAATTTAAATAATGCTCGTTTTAAAGAAGATTTTACTCCAGTAGAAGAGGGTTGTGACTGTTATGCATGTCGTAATTTTACAAAAGGTTATATAAGACATTTAATAACAACAAAAGAGACTTTAGGAGGAAGACTTTTATCAATTCATAATATTAGATTTTTAATTAGACTTACAGAAGAGATTAGAGAAGCAATAAGAGAAGATAGATTTTTAGAATATAAAAATGAGTTTATAGAAAAATATAAAAATTAAAACATCAGTTATATGAACTGATGCTTTTTTTACCATAAATTTCTAACTCTAAACAATAATCGATATGATATAGTTAAATTATAAATTAACAATTTATAATTTAATAAGATAGAGGAGTATTATATGGTAATAGGTTTATATTGATCTACACGTGCTGGCAAAGATTTTGCTTTTTTTGCTGTTTTACTATTAAATAAATCTGCTGGTTTTATATTTAATGCTGTTGCTATAACATCTATGTTATTACAAGTTAAATTAGCACGTCCACTTTCAATGAGACTAATATAAGCCATTTTAAATTTGGTTTTTTCTGAAAATTGTTCTTGAGTTATTAGATTTTGATATCTATACCATTTTGTATTTAAACCTATAAGTTCTTTTGAAGTCATGTTATATCTCCTTTTCATTAAAATTATTAATATATAAATTATAAATCTTGATTAGAAGAAAATTAATACCGATAAAAATTGTTAATTTATATATGAAAAAGATTATACTTTTGTATAGTAATCATTTTTTTATACAGAATAAAGGTAAGGAGTGTATTATGAAAGAAGAGAAGAATAAAAAAATAGGGATAATAATAGGATTAGTATTATTATTTATAACTATAATAGGAGTAACATATGCAGCATTCCAATATACAAAGAGGGGAACAAAAGAAAATGAATTATCAACAGGAACAGTATCATTTGTATATAATGAAACATCAAATGGTGTAACATTAACAAATGCCTATCCATTAAGTGATAGTGAAGGAAAGAATTTAACAGAAGCAACAGAAGAAGATAATGGATATTTTGACTTTAATGTAACATCCACTCTAGGAGGAGATATCACAATACCATATTATGTGTATGCAGTAGATATAACAGGAGATGTAGAGAATAAATTAAGTGAAGACTATGTAAAAGTATATCTAACAGATCAAGAAGATCAACCTTTAGAAAAGTATAATGGAGAAGTACCATTATATAGTGACTTAGATGATATAAATGCACAAAGTAAAGAAGGACAAGAAGTACAAGGAAAACTATTATATCAAAATGAATTCACAGAGAGTGGAGTACATAAATATAGATTAAGGATATGGGTAGCAGACACCTATAAAAACTCAGATAAAGCTGAAACATTTAAAATGAGAGTAGATGTAAATACAGAAGCAGAAGTAGTACCAAAAGACCAAAATAAGCCAACATGTGAGATATTAAATGCTCAGCCAGAAGAAGCAAATGGAACACAAGATATAAGTATGACAATAAAGTGTACAGATGACAATGGAACAGTAACTTCAAATATGACAAGTGAAAATATACATGTACTTGTAGATAATGAGGAAGTAGAACCTACAAAGAAAGAACTAACAGAAGGAATAGCGGCAACAGAAGTAACAGGAGAGAATGGAATACAACATAACTTAACTTTAAGTGGCTTTGAAAAAGATGGACCACTTTCAATCAAAATAGATAGTGGAGTAGTACAAGACCAATATAAAAACACAAATGATGAACAAGAATTATCTACAAATGTAACAGTAAATGGACAAGGTCCAACTTGTACATTAGAAGATTATTTTCCAACGAAGACAATAACAAAAGATAAGACATTAGAATTAACAATAAAATGTACAGATGATGATGGAATAAGTAAAGATTTAACTAGTGATGGATTAAAAATAAAAGTAGGAGATGAAGAAGAAACAGAATTAACAAAAGAAATAACAAAAACAGATACAATAGAAAAAGGAAAGAAATACACAGTAGAAGTAAAAGAATTTACTAAAACAGGAAAGATTACACCAATAATAAATGCAGAAGCATTACAAGATACAGTAGAAAACCCAAATAAAGAGACAACGTTAGATATGGATTTAGAAATAGGTAATACTCCAGCAGAAGATTTTACAGAGAATGCAAATTCATCAGAAACAGAATATAATGACGATACAAAACATGATATGTTTGAATTTAGTCAACCAGATGGAAGTACAGGATATAGATATATAGGAGATGATCCATATAACTATGTACAAATAGATGGAGAGAGTAGTTTATGGAGAATAATAGGGGTGTTTGAAGATCTATCATCTGCAAATGATAAATCTCCAAGAATAAAATTAATAAGAGATGAATCAATAGGAGATTATTCATGGGATAATAAAGCAAAGGGAACAGGATCAAACCAAAGTAGTAGTTTAGGGTCAAATAACTGGAACGATGCAACATTAATGAATATATTAAATAGTGGAGCGTATTGGAATAAGCAAAATGGAACATGTTCAAGTGGAACTACCCTAGGAGCGACGAAATCATGTGATTTCAGTACAACAGGACTATCAAGTACATTGAAAAACAAAATTGAAGAAATGAAATGGTATACAGGCGGATATGATAATAGTCAACCATCTGGTGCAGAGAACTATTTTACACAAGAGAGAGGAAGTAAACCAGCTGGAGCACCTAATAGTACTACGACCTGGGACGGATTTGTGGGATTGATGTATTTAAGTGACAATTATTATACATATGGAAATGGTGTAGATGATACTTGTTTTAGCAATTCTAGTAACAATTGTGATTCAAGCAATCCTAAAAAAGGATGGATACATGCTCCATTTAATGGTCAAAAGACTCAATGGACCCTTACTCCGTCCCCCTACGATGAGCGTTCTGTAAAATTAGTCCACTCAAGCGGCTCCTATGGAAACAGTGACGCGTACGGCGAGCGTGTGGTCCGCCCAGTCGTATATCTTAAGTCTGGAACTACCCTTGGAGGAGGAGACGGACAAAAAACAAGTCCATATACAATTGAAGAAAAGACGGTTGCGGACATAGATTTAGAAAGTCCAATCTGTAGTATAGAGTCAGTAACACCACAAAATCCTACTCAAGAAGATGAAGTACAAATAAAAATAAATTGTACGGATAATAGTGGAAAAGTAATAGAAAGGACTCCACTAATAAAGGATGATATAGAAGTGAAAATAAATGGAGAGACATCAAGTGCAACAAAAGAATTAAATAAAACATCATCAACAGATAATGAAATAAAATATACATTAACACTAAATAATTTTGAAGAAATAGGTTCGTTATCAATAAATATACCAGCAAATAAAATATATGATGAAAGTGGAAATAGTAATATAGCGACTTCATTGACAGCAGTATTAATAAGAGGAAAGACTATAGATGTTAATGGTTTACCAAGTAATCCAAAAGATGCAGAATACAGCGATGGAACTAAAAATTCAATGTTTGAGTTTAGTCAACCAGATGGAAGTACAGGATATAGATATATAGGAGATGATCCATATAACTATGTAAAGATGAATGATGATAATAGTGTATGGAGAATAATAGGAGTATTCAATGATTCTGACTCAACAGGAAGTAAAGACAAACAAAGAATAAAACTAATAAAAGATCAATCAGTAGGAAATATAGCATGGGATTCAAACAATAAAAATAATTGGACTAAACCAGCAACTCTACAAACCGACTTAAATTCAGGAAGTACATATAGTTCATTATCAGCTACCTTAAAAGGGAAGATAGATAAAATGAAATGGTACTTAGGAGGATATGATTGGAGCGGCACTCCTTCCCTAACAACATTATTCAATGCAGAAAGAGGAAGTAATGGTGGAAACAATGGAAGTGCCCTAACCACATGGGATGGGTATGTAGGATTAATGTATCCAAGTGATTATGGATATACATACGAAAAAGGAATAAGTGCTGCATGTACAGGTAATTTTGTTAATTGTTCTAGTGATTCAACAAAA
The DNA here is from genome assembly GCA_947632065.1 of uncultured Bacilli bacterium. Taxonomy (GTDB): domain Bacteria; phylum Bacillota_I; class Bacilli_A; order RF39; family UBA660; genus CANRDQ01. The sequence goes on from CANRNO010000005.1 coordinate 49,980, forward strand.
GGATGGATACGAAAAGGACATGAATCTGAGTATCAATGGACTCTTACTCCACGATCTAACGACACCCAATCCGTGACTCTTATCAACTTGCTCGGCTATGTCAATCCCGATTGGGCGAGCAACGAGTTTGCGGTCCGCCCCGTCGTTTATCTTAAATCCGGAACTACCTTCTCTGGTGGAACCGGTACCAGTAATTCTCCATATATCTTAAAATAGTCAGATTAAAAGATACTTTTGTTTTTCTTCTTAAGTATGTGTTCTAAAAGTGAAAAGATAGTTATTAAATAATAAAAGAGTGTTTGTTTGATAATATATAAGAGAGTATACTTGTGTATACTCTCTTAAAGATTTTATAAATAAAAAATAGGTTGATTATCTGTTGCTTGTTGTATGTTGTTTTCTTGCGCTATGCTTTCATTTGTGTTGTTATCTCCTTTTACTGCACCAATTATTTTAAACATTGTTTTAGCATTATTCACCATGGGTTTTACTTGATAAGCAATTGGTATAGCTTGATTTATAATATTTAAAGTTTTTTGAGTATTATTTAACATAGTTGACCAATTTATACTTCTTAATCCTGCAACTGGGAAAATTCTGCTTAAAAGACTTCCACCTCTAGGTATAGGAGTAGGGTTGAATCCAAATCCACCATTCATAAATATACACCTCTTATTAAAGTATATGTTAAAAAAATAAAAATGTTTTAAAAAGCATTTAAAAAATATAGTAATTATGATATATTTGTTATATAGGATAAGGAGGGCTCTTGATATGGACATACTTTTAAAACCATTTATATACATATATCATGCAGTTAGTGGTATTTTTTCAGCACCTAAAAATATATCAAAAAAAGAGCCTGTACATAATTATGGGACTCCTATAAGTAAAAAGAAAAAAGAAGAAGATAAAAATGAAGATTATAAAAAGAATTTAGTTGGTATAGTAGATAATAAAAAGAAAGAAGTTAAAAAATTAAATCAATTTAGATATACTATTATAAATTCTAGTGGTAAAAAAGAAAGTTCTATATTTGAAGCTGAAACTATAGAAGAAGCTAGAAATTATCTTACATCACAAGATTATAAAATAGTAAAACTAGAACCTAAAAGTAAATATGATATAGAAATAGGTGGAGATGGAAAACTAAAAGCTGCACAACTTTCATTTTCGCTTACACAACTTTCTACATATATAAAAGCAGGTATACCTTTAGTAGATTCTATGAAGATACTTGCTAAACAAGCTACTAAATCTAATGAAAAAAGAGCATATCAAAGAATAGTATATGATTTACTTCGTGGAGAAAATTTATCTGATGCAATGGAAAAACAAGGAGAGAAATTTCCTAAACTATTAATTAATATGATTAAAACAGCAGAGATGACAGGAGATTTACCTAGTATATTAGATGATATGGCAGAGTATTATACTTCAATGGAGAAAACTAGAAAAGCAATGATTAGTGCGATGACTTATCCTGTTGTTGTATTAACTATTGCAATAGGTGTTTTAATATTTATGCTTATGTTTATAGTTCCTAGATTCGTTGAAATGTTTGAAAGTCAAGATGCAGAACTTCCTTTTATAACTTTAGCAGTTATAGGTGCTAGTGACTTTTTAAAAGCTAATTATTTATGGGTTTTACTTTTTCTTGTAGTGTTTATAGGAACAATATATTACTTATATAAAAATATAGTTGGATTTAGAAAAAATGTACAATTTGTATTAATGAAAATACCTGTTGTTAGTAAGATTATTATATATAATGAAGTTACTAATTTTACTAAGACTTTTGCATCTCTTTTAAATCATGGAGTTTTAATTACTGATTGTATGGATATATTATCTAAGATTACTAATAATGAAATTTATAAAGAGATAATTGCTAAGACTTTATATAATCTTGGTAAAGGGGATTCTATATCAGAATCATTTAAAGGTCAATGGGCTTTTCCTGTTGTTGCATATGAAATGTTAGTTACTGGAGAAAATACAGGACAGTTAGGTTTAATGATGGAGAAAGTATCTGATCATTTTCAAACATTGCATAAAGCAATTATTGATCAGTTAAAGGCATTAATTGAACCTTTAATGATTGCTGTTTTAGCAGTTATAGTTGGTATTATATTACTTTCTATAGTTGTTCCAATGTTTGATATTTATGGAAAGATTCAGTAGGTGATAGTATGGAGTTATTATATTATATAGGATTCTTTGTTCTAGGTATTCTACTTGGATCTTTTTATGGTGTTGTGGGAATGAGGATGCCTGTTAATGAAAGTTTTATAAAAGGGAGAAGTCATTGTGATAAATGTCACCATGAACTTTCTTTTATTGATTTAATACCTCTTTTATCTTTTGCAATGAGTGGAGGTAGATGTCGTTATTGTGGTAAGAAAATATCAGCGATACTACCTTTAACTGAACTTGCTTGTGGTATTTTATTTATGGTTTCATATTATAGTTTTGGTATTTCTCTTGATTTAGTTTTAGCACTTTCAATAGTATCATTACTAATGATAGTATTAGTTAGTGATTTAACTTATTTTATTATTCCTGATGAAGTATTATTGTTTTTTAGTATTGAGTTTATAATTATTCAAATTTTTAGAGTAGGATTTTTATCTACTTTAGGACATATAGGATGTGGTATGTTTTTATTTGCACTTATGTATTTAATATTGGTTATAGGAAATAAATTGTTTAAAAAAGAGAGTATGGGGGGTGCTGATGTAAAACTGATGTTTTTATTTGGTCTTGTACTTGATCCTTTATTAGGTACTATAACAATATTTTTAGGAAGTTTTTTTGCTCTTCCTATATCAATGATAATTTATTATATAAATAAAGATAGAGTTATACCTTTTGGACCTTTCTTAGTACTAGCATTCTTATTTATGTTTTTTGTAAAAATATCAACCGCAGAAATTCTTTATTTTTTGGGGATTTAAAAATAATTTTAATGAGCACTTGTTAGTGCTTTTTTTATTTGTATAAAATTCTACAAATTACTACTTTTTATTTTTGTATAATGATTATACTAACTTGGTAATAATTGGGTGGCTACAAATACGAACGTAAATGGTACAATCATAATGAAGATAGTAACGATATGTAGAGTATAGTGAGGAGAGTATGAAATGAAAGAAGAAAAGAATAGAAAAGCAATAATAATGATATTAACAATATCATCAATATTAGTAGTATTAGGGACAACATATGCAGCATTTGTATATACAGGGAAAGGAACAAAAGAAAACAGTGTAACAACAGGAGATGTTTCTTTTGTATATAATGAAACAAGTAATGGAATATCCATTACAAATGCATATCCAATGAATGATGAAAAAGGAAAAGTTCTAACAGATGAAGGAGAAAATGTAACAAAAGGATATTTTGATTTTAATGTAGAGTCAACAATGGGAGCATCAACAATAATACCATATTATGTGTATGCAGTAGATATGACAGAAGAGGATGCTAAAAAATTAGATACAAATTATGTAAAGATATATCTAACAGACCAAGATGAGAGTGCAATAGAAGGATATGAAGAAGTACCAGTATATGCAGATTTAGATGATATAACAGCACAAGAGGATGGAGAGGAAGTAAAAGGAAAATTATTATATCAAGATACATTTTATGAAAGTGGAACAAAAGAGTTTAGATTAAGATTATGGGTATCAGATGAGTATGAAGTAAAAGAAGAGTCAGAAAAGTTTAAAATGAGAGTAGATGTAAGTACAGATGCAGAAGTAATACCAAAAGACCAGAATAAACCAACATGTGAAATAGTAGATGCAAGTCCACAAACAGCAGGAGCAAATCAAGATATAAGTATGACTATAAAATGTACGGATGATAATGGAACAGTAACTTCAAATATGACAAAAGAAAACATACATGTCTTAGTAAATAACGAAGAAGTAGAACCTACAAAGAAAGAGTTAAGTGAAGGAATAGCGGCAACAGAAGTAACAGGAGAGAATGGAGTACAACATAACTTAACATTATCAGGTTTTGAAAAGGATGGACCACTTTTAATAAAAATAGATAGTGGAGTAATAAGTGACCAATATAAGAACACAAATGATGAACAGGAACTATCAACAAATGTAACAGTAAATGGACAAGGTCCAACTTGTACATTAGAAGATTATTTTCCAACAAAGACAATAACAAAAGATAAGATATTAGAATTAACAATAAATTGTACAGATGAAAATGGAATAGGTAAAGATTTAACAGAAGATGGATTAAAAATAAAAGTAGGAGATGAAGAAGAAACAGAATTAACAAAAGAAATAAAAAATACAGAGTCTATAGACCAAGGAAATAAATACACAGTAGAAATAAAAGGATTTACAAAGACAGGAAAGATAGAACCAATAATAAATGCAGATTCATTACAAGATACATTAGAAAATTCAAATAAAGAGATAACATTAGATATGGATTTAGAGGTTGAAGCTGCAACAATAAACGGAGTATCTACGAATACTTCAGAAACAGAATATAATGATGATACAAAGCATGATATGTTTCAAATTACACATGATGGAGTCACAGAATATAGATATATAGGAGATGATCCATATAATTATGTACAAATAGACGGAGAAAGTAGTTTATGGAGAATAATAGGAGTAGTAGAAGATGAAAACTCATCAGGAGTAAAAGAAGGAAGAATAAAATTAATGAGAGATGAGAATATAGGAAAGTATTCATGGGATAATAAAACAAAAGGAAGTGGTTCTAACTTAAGTAGTAGTTATGGATCAAACAACTGGAATGATTCGACATTAAAAGGAATACTAAACACAGGTGGAGCATATTACAATAAAACGAATGGAACATGTTCAACTGGAGCAACCTTAGGAGCAAGTAAAGTATGTGACTTCAGTACAACAGGATTATCAAGTACATTAAAAGGCAAGATAGAGAATATGAAGTGGTACTTAGGGGGAATGAGAAGTTATAGTAATTTTACAACATCAGACTGGTATAAGGGAGAAAGAGGAAGTGAAACATGTATCACAACAGGAAGTTGTTCAAGTGAGAAAACAAGAGAGACAACAGGAACAGGAGAAGTAGGATTAATGTATCCATCAGATTATGGATTTACATTTGCAAATGGAGTAAACCAAGGATGTTATGATAAACCTAATTCATGTTATAGTGGAGGAAGTACAACAGATCCTCAACCAAGTAAAAGTTGGATTTATAAACAAGATTCAAGTAGTGCCCAATGGACTCTCTCTCCGCGTTCGGATTACGCGTACGGCGTGTTCTATGTCTACCCGAACGGCAATGTCGACGGCAGCGGCTACGCGAACAACGAGATTGTGGTCCGCCCAGTTGTATATCTAAAATCTGGTACGACCCTTGGAGGAGGAGATGGACAAAAAACAAGTCCATATACAATTGGAGAAAAGACGGATGCGGACATAGATTTAGAAAGTCCAATCTGTAGTATAGAGTCAGTAACACCACAAAATCCTACCCAAGAAGATGAAGTACAAATAAAAATAAATTGTACAGATAATAGTGGAAAAGTAATAGAGAAGTCAACAATAACAAAAGAAGATATAGAAGTAAAAATAAATGGAGAGACATCAAGTGCAACAAAAGAATTAAATAAAATATCATCAACAGATAATGAAATGAAATATACATTAACACTAAATAATTTTGACAAAGCAGGTTCTCTATCCATAAATATACCAGCAAATAAAGTATATGATGAAAGTGGAAATAGTAATATAGTAACTTCATTAACGGTAGGAATAATAAGAGGAAAGACTGTAAATGTTAATGGATTACCAAGTAATCAAAAAGATGCAGAATACAACGATGGAACTAAAAATGCAATGTTTGAGATAGAACATGACAACGTCACAGAATATAGATATATAGGAGATGATCCATATAACTATGTACAAATAGATGGAGAAAGTAGTTTGTGGAGAATCATCGGAGTAGTAGAAGATGAAAACTCAACAGGAAAGAAAGAAGCAAGAATCAAATTAATGAGAGATGAGAATATAGGAAGTTACTCATGGGATAATAAAACAAAAGGAATAGGATCGAATTTAACTAGTAGTTTAGGGTCAAATAACTGGAATGATTCAACGTTAAAAGGAATATTAAATACAGGAGCATATTGGAATAAAGAAAATGGAACATGTTCAACTGGAACAACCTTAGGAGCAAGTAAAGCATGTGATTTCTCAACAACAGGATTATCAAGTACATTAAAAGGAAAAATAGAGAATATGAAATGGTACTTAGGAGGAATGCGAAATTATTCTAATTTCACAACATCAGATTTCTATAACGGAGAACGAGGAAGTGAAACATGTATAACAACAGGAAAATGTTCAAGTGAGAAAACAAGAGAGACAACAGGAACAGGATATGTAGGATTGATGTATCCTTCAGATTATGGATTTACATTTATAAATGGAGTAAACCAAGGATGTTATGATAAACTTAATGCATGTTATAGTGGAGGAAGTAGTACTTCTACTCCTGACCCAACCAAGAGTTGGATTTATAAACAAGACTTAAGTAGTGTACAATGGACTCTCTCTCCGTATACCGACTACTCAAGCGATGTGTTCTATGTCCTCTCAAGCGGCCGAGTCACCTTCTACAGCGCGAACACCGAGTTTGGGGTCCGCCCCGTCGTATATCTAAAATCTGGAACTACTCTTGGTGGTGGAACAGGAGCTAAGGAGAATCCGTATAAAATACAATAAAGTAATTAAGAAAATTCAAATTGTAATATAAAAGAGAATGTAATGAGAGTTACATTCTCTTAGTTTGTGAATTCACTAATTATTGGGAAAGTTAATCTTTCTTTTTTTTGTGTTTTATTACTTCTTCCATCATTTTGTTTTTTAATTTATAATTTTGATGTATAATAAATTATAGAGTTAAAGGAGGATATTATGAAGAAGAATATTACTACATTGCCTGCGGATACTTATTTGGTAGTTAATAAAACTAATATAGTTGAGTCTGATCGTAAGATTATTACTATGCTTTATCAACCTATTATTGGATATACTTCAGTTAGTTTGTATTTTACTTTAATAGATGATTTAGAAAAGTCTATTGATGAGTTTACTCATCATCATTTAATGACTATTATGCAACTTAAACTTGATGATATTGTGAGTGCTAGAGAAAGATTAGAGGCAGTTGGACTTTTAAAAACTTATATTAAACCTGGTAATGTTAATAAATATATTTATCAAATATATTCTCCTATATCTGCTCATGATTTTTTTAATCATCCAATACTTAATGTAGTACTTTATAATAATATAGGTAAGAAAGAGTATGAAGAGGCTTTATCATATTATAAAGTACCTAGAATTAATTTAAGAGATTATGATGATATCACTTCAAAGTTTGATGATGTTTTTAAAACTTATCCTGGACATGGAGTAGAGGGTAATACTGATATAATAAAACATGAAAGTAATAAAATATCTTTAAATAAAGAAATTGATTTTGATATGTTAATATCTAGTATTCCTAAGAGTATGGTTAGTGATAGGTGTTTTAATAAAGATGTTAAATATTTAATTAATTCTTTGAGTTATGCTTATAATATAGATACTTTAAATATGTTAGGACTCGTTAGAGATTCTATTAATGAGAAAGGACTTATTGATCAAAAACTATTAAGAAAGAGTTGTCGTAATTTTTATCAATTTGAAAATGGGGGTAGACTTCCTACTTTGATTTATACAAAACAACCTAGTTTTTTAAAGAAACCTGAAGGAGATAATTCTAAATGGGCTAAGATGGTTTATACTTTTGAAAATATTTCTCCATATGACTTTTTAAAGAGTAGATGTAAAGGTGGGGAACCTACTAATAGAGATGTTAGACTTATAGAGAGTCTACTTGTTGATCAAAAACTTAAACCTGGTGTTGTTAATGTGCTTATATATTATGTTTTAAAGATGAATAATCAAAAACTTAATAAGAGTTATATAGAAAGTATTGTTGGACAATGGAAAAGACTTAATATTGAGACTGTAGAGGAAGCTATGAGGATTACTGAAAAAGAACATAAGAAGAATAAGAAATTATTTAATAAGAATAAGATAATTAATAAGAAGAAAAAACGTGAAGAAGAACTTCCTGCATGGTTTAATGAGAATTTAGATAATTTATCTGCTTCTAAAGATGAAGAGGAAGAAATGGAGAAAATACTTAATGAACTTGCATAAAGTTCTTTTTTTTGGTATAATATGTCCTACATTTTTGGGGGTTTTAGTTATGAGTAAATATGCTAAAAGGGAAATTAAAAGAAGGATTTTTTATATACTTTATACAGTTGTTTTTGTTGTGGTATCAACTTATATTTGGCTTGGTTATAGAGATAATATAAAAACAAGTAGAAATATTTCTTTTAGTAGAGTTGCTTATGCTGAAAAGTTAGATTTTAAAGAGATTACAGAGCCCTTAGATGTAAATTCAGATAAGTTAACAGAAGAAGATGAATATAAATTTTCTATTACTAATAAATCATCAAAAACTATTAGTTATTTAGTATCTTTTAGAAGTGATACTAATAAAATAGGAAGTGATGGATGTAGTAGAATTATTCCTAATAATTATATTAAGTATCGTATTAAGAAAAATGATGAAGAGTATAGTTCTATTAGAAATTTAGCTGTTGATGGTAAGATATATTTAGATAATTTAGACAGTGGTGATACATCAGTTTTTAGTATTATGTATTGGATTGATGATAGTGCGTATAATGATGTAAAGAATGGACATTTTCATAGTAAAATTGCGTTAATTAATAATAATTATTCTTAAAATAATTGTTATTTAGTCTCTTCTATGTTAAACTTAAAAGAGTGAAAAGGTGATTTTAATGTTTAATAAATCGAATGAAGATTTTTGTAGTATAGTACAAGATATTTTAGATAATAAAGAGTTTCAAGAAATGAAGTCTATAGCACATCATGGTATTACTAGATATCATCATTTACTTCGTGTTTCTTATTATACATATATTGTTACTAAGTTTTTAAGACTTGATTATAAGAAGTCTACTAGGGCAGCTTTACTTCATGATTTTTTCTATAATGAAGAGGGGGAAAATCATAGTAAGGCTCGTGTTTGGAGAATGCATCCTGAGTATGCTGTTAAGAATGCTGAGAGAGTTTTTGGTTCTCTTAGTGAGAAAGAAAAGGATATTATAAGAACTCATATGTTTCCTGTTACATTTACACCACCTAAGTATTTAGAAAGTTGGATTGTAGATTTTATTGATGATATAGCAGGTATATATGAAAAGACTTATAGTTTACGTATTGAATTTAATACAGTTAGTAGTTTTTTAATGTTTATATTTATTAGTTATTTTCATTAAACATGAAATGGTTTCATGTTTTTTCTTTTTGTGATAAAATATATTTATGTCTTTGTAGCTCAGTTGGATAGAGCAATCGCCTCCTAAGCGATAGGTCGGCAGTTCGAATCTGCCCAAGGACACCATTGGGAAATCTGGTCGAACTTTTTTCGACATTGATATATAGGTCAACCTAAAAATAGGTTGATTTTTCTTTT
>CANRNO010000006.1 GCA_947632065.1 uncultured Bacilli bacterium
TTTGTATGAATTAAAAGAAAGCGATGTAATAGATATTATTGAGTCTTCTAAATATAAAAATATTTTTAATTTATGGAAGAATGCTAAAAAAGTGAAAATTTCAAAAGAAAAACCAGAAAATGTTTATTATGTTCATCATGGTGCAAAAGTTAGATATATTGATCCTTTATTTAACGGTAAAAGAATTTCTAAATGTTGTAAAATTGCCAATAAAATGATAGAAGATAATTTGATTTATGATATGAATAATTATGTATATTTAGATTTTACAATTGATTAAATACAAAAGACAATGCTAAGAAACATTGTCTTTTGTATAAAAAAAACGTTGATATACAACGTTTAATTTACATATGGAGCGGATGAGGAGAATCGAACTCCCGTAGTTAGCTTGGAAGGCTAAGGTTCTACCATTAAACTACATCCGCAAATCAAATTTACAAATATTATTATATCAAGAATAACTTATTTGTCAATACTTTTTTAATATTTTTCATGATATATAATATTAAAAAGCCATTAGAATCAACTAATGACTTTTTTATTTAACTTTACTTTTAGCTATCATAGGTTCATAAATTTCTCTATATTTATTAATTGCTTCATTTACATCAATAACATAACCTTGCACCATACAATTATATATTTTATCATCATAAAACTCTTTAACCAATCGTCCACCAAGTGCCTTCATCGTTTTCGAAGATCCTAAATTATCTTTATCACAATCCATAAAAACTTCATCTATTCCATATTCTTTACAACGTAAAAGCCCTAAATATAAATTAATTTTATTATATCCTTTTCTTCTTTCAGTTGGTCTTATACCATAACCAATATGTCCACCAATTTCTTTAAGTTTTTTATTTAAAGCAAGTCTAATATTGATCATCCCAACTATTTTATCATCACTTTCTCTTACTAAAAAGTAAGTCTCTGTTGGAACTCTTTCTTCACTTGGTATACACTTACGATCACTATCTAATTTATCTAACCATCCATCATAATCATCTAAAAATCTATATAAACTTCCTGAACCATTAATTGGAGAATTATATTCATAGTGTTCATTAATGTAGTCAATTGCTTTCTTTTCCCACTTTTTACTAGGAACGACAAACTTTAATCTATCCATTATATTATCACCTCATAATTTTTCTATTTCTTTTTGCACAAATATAACATATGGTTACTATAACCTTGTAAATCTCTTCTTTCACAAACAGAAAGATGATACTTAAGCCATATATCAAATTCTTCATCACTTAAAGAATCAATCTTTTCTTTAAATTGTTCAGACATACCATCAGCCGCAACACTATGCAACAACTCTACATTATATTTTCCCATTAATTCATTAAACTCATCTATATAGAAAGCTCTAAAAACTTCTTCTGGTACAGATACTATTTTGAAGTTTTCATCAAATACAGTATTATATCCATCAATTAAATGATCTTTCTTTAAAGCATAAGAAATCATAATAGAGTCATTAGTTAAATATGCAAATGCAAGTATTCCATCTTTTTTAGTAACTCTAATTGCTTCCTCCACTGCTTTATTAACATCTTCATCCGTATACAAATGATAAAGAGGACCTAAAACTAAAGTTACATCAAAAAGATTATCATCAAATCTAGAAAGATCTAAAGCATCTCCTACTTCTGCATTAATATTCATTCCATCTTTGATGTGTGATTTTAAGATATTTATATTATGTTTAACAAAATCAATAGAATTAACTTTATATCCTTTATCTGCAAAATAAAGTGAATATCTTCCAGTACCAGCTCCCACTTCTAAAATAGAAAAACCAGGTTTTAGATACTTTTCAATATATTTTACAGTAGTTAAGAATTCTACTGAACCATGTCTAGATAATAATCTTAAATCTTCATCACAATCATTTTCATAATAATTGCTTAGTATTTCTTTTCTATCCATCTTTATCCCTCCTATCTTATATCAAGTATAACAAAAAAGTCACAAATATTAAATTTGTGACTCCAATTATTTTAATTGTGTAGGATATACCCGAGATAGCTCACTTGTAAAGTTTATATCTCCTCACTATTATACTCAATATAATATTTTAATAGAAATAATTCCATAATTATCCCCATTAATGTCTCATATTATAACAAATATCTCTTTTTCTGTCAAATTGTCATAATTGTGTTATAATTTATTTAGGAGAAATTATGGAGAAAAAAGAAATATTAGATATTTATGATATTAATAAAAGAAAAACTGGTAAAACATTTATTAGGGGAGAAGGAGTTTTATATGATGATGAATTTGTAATAGGTGTTCAAGCTATAATTATAAACTCTAAAAAAGAAATATTAATAAGTAAAAGATCTAGTTTAAAAGAGATTTTTCCTTCAATGTGGGAATGTAATGGTGGAGCATTACTTGCAGGAGAAGAAGTAGTAGATGGTATAGTTAGAGAAATAGATGAAGAGTTAGGAATAAAGTTAGATTCTTCTAAAGCAATTTATTTAAAAACAACAAAAGATAATCATAGATTTAAAGAGATATATTTATTTGAAAAAGATGAAGATATAAAAGATTTAAAATTTATAGATAAAGAAGTTGTGGATGCTAAATGGGTTAGTATTGATGAGTTTGTTTATATGTTTAATAAAAAAGAAATAGTACCTAATGTAGATTTTACAAAAGAAGATTATGAGAAATGTTTAATTCTTTTAAGTAAATAAATTATATATTAAGATTTTGCATAAAGATATTTTTAATGATATACTTAGATATATTTATTAGGGGTGATTTTATGATGCTTTTAGGAAGTGATTTAGACTTTACAATACTTATGCATGGAGATGATAATATTACTAAAAAGAATGTCGATGCAGTTAAAAGGTTTATGGATGCAGGAAATAAATTTGCGATAATTACAGGAAGACAGTATGCGACTTTTAAAGAGTTTTTAGAAGAATATGATTTAAAAGTTGATTATATTGCTGGAGAAGATGGATGTATAATATTTGATAAAGATTTAAATGAGATACATCGTAATAATATAAAAAAAGAAAGTGTTGATAAAATTAGTGAACTTGCAGATTATTATAATTATCAGGCTAATTTTGATGATGGATATAGTTATCATAATGAGAAAGTTTATAATGTTATAAAGATTTTCTTTTATAAAAAAGATGTTGAAGATAATAAAGAGTTTTTAGATAAAGTAGATGATATAAAAGATTTAACTTCATATCACAGTGTAGTCTCTTATAATATAGTAGAGAAAAATAGAAAAAGTGAAGCATTAGATTTTATAAAGGATAGAGAAGGTTTTAATGATGAAGATGTTTATGCTGTTGGAGATGGGATTGCTGATGTTGAAATGGTAGAAAAACATCATGGAGAAATGTTAGGTAAAGGTAAATATAAATATTTATATGAATATATTGAAGAGTTAATGAAAGATTAATTCTTTTTTTTGTATTTTTTCATAAAATTTATTAGGTGATAATACTATGGGAGAGTTTGCGTTAAAACTTATTAGTGATTATGGATATTTTGGTATGTTTTTAGGAATGGTGTTGGAGGCTGTTATTATTGTTATTCCTAGTGAGGCAATACTGGCAACTGGTGGGATACTTGCTTCTCGCAATATTTTTTCTTTTTGGAATGCTTTTTTAGTAGGTCTTTTAGGTAGTGTTTTTTGTGCAATTGTAATTTATTTTATGGGTTATTTTGGAGGTAGACCTTTTATAAAAAGGTATGGTAAGTATTTTTTTATGAAAGAAGAAGATATAGAAAAAAGTGATGAGTGGTTTTCTAAATATGGACTTTTTGCGTCCTGTATAGGTAGAAATTTTCCTATAGTTAGAACTTTAATCTCACTTCCTGTTGGTATAAGTAGAGTATCTTTTTTTAAATTTTTAATTTATACAACTATTGGAAGTATCCCTTGGACTTTTGTATTTGTCTATGTTGGTTATGCTTTGGGTAGTAATTGGGTTGTTGCGAAGGAGTATGTTTCTCGTATTAAAGTTCCTATACAATTAATATTAGTTGCTTTAATAATTATATTTATATGTAGAAGAGTAGTTAAAAGTGAAAAGTGATAATATTTAGTAATTTGTCTGTTTTTCTAGATTTTTATTAATATTTATGGTATAATCTTTCTCGTTGTAAGAAAGAAGTGAAATGTATGAAAAAAAGGAATATTGCGATTATTGCACATGTTGACCATGGTAAAACTAAACTTGTAGATGGTATTTTAAAATCATCTGGTATGTTTCGTGACAATGAAGATACATCTAATATTTCTATGGATTCTAATGATTTAGAGAAAGAACGTGGAATTACTATTTTAGCGAAAACTACTGCGCTTGATTATAAGGGGATTAGAATTAATATAATGGATACTCCAGGACATGCTGACTTTGGTGGAGAAGTTGAGAGAATTATGAAAATGGTTGATGGGGTATTACTTGTAGTTGATGCTTATGAGGGTCCTATGCCTCAAACTCGTTTTGTTTTAAAGAAAGCATTTGAAGCAAAAGTAAAACCTATTGTTGTTATTAATAAGGTTGATAAAGAAAGTGCAAGAGTTGATGCAGTACTTGATGAGATACTTGATTTATTTATTGAGTTAGGTGCTGATGATAGTCAACTTGAATTTAAGACACTTTATACTTCAGCTTTAAATGGAACTTCTAGTTTAGATAGTGATGTTTCAACACAAAAGCCTGGTTTTGAAAATGTTTTGGATGCTATAATTGAAGAGATTCCTGAACCTAAGGGAGATGTTAATGCTAATTTACAATTTCAACCTGCTTTACTTGATTATAATGAGTTTGTTGGAAGAATTGGTATTGGACGTGTTCATAATGGTAAAATCAAAGTTGGGGAAATGGTTAGTTGTTGTAGATTAGATGGAACAGTAAAACAATTTAGAATTCAAAAATTATTTGGTTTTTATGGATATAAACGTATTGAAATAGAACAAGCAGAAGCAGGAGATATCATCGCAGTTGCGGGACTTGCAGATATTTCAGTAGGAGAGACTCTTTGTGAGGTTGGCAAAGAAGAAGCTTTACCTAAACTTCATATTGATGAGCCTACACTTCAAATGACTTTTGGTGCTAACTCATCTCCTTTTGTTGGTAAGGATGGTAAGATAGTTACTGCAAGGAAAATAGAAGAAAGACTTAATCGTGAAACACAAAGAGATGTTAGTCTAAAAGTAGAACAAGCAACTAATGAATCGTTTTTAGTATCAGGTCGTGGAGAACTTCATCTTGGTATATTAATTGAGAATATGCGTCGTGAAGGTTTTGAACTTGAAGTATCTAAGCCTACAGTAATTATTAGAGATATAGATGGTGTTAAGAGTGAACCGTATGAAGAGTTACAAATAGAAGTTCCAGAAGAGAGTGTTGGTACTATAATTGAACAATTAGGTATGCGTGGTGGAATTATGGAGAATATGACTAACTTTGAAAATCAAGTTAGATTACTTTATACAATTCCTTCTCGTGGATTAATTGGTTTTTCAACTGATTTTATGACTATGACTAAAGGTTATGGTATTATGAATCATACTTTTAAAGAGTATAGACCTTATGAAGATATTGATTTTGGTGAGAGAAAACTTGGTGTTTTAGTTTCTATGGAAAATGGTACATCAACTGCTTATTCAATTGGTAGTTTGGAAGATAGAGGTACTATGTTTATTGAACCTGGTGTAGATGTTTATGAGGGTATGATTGTTGGAGAATGTAATCGTGATAATGATTTAGCGGTTAATGTTGTTAAGGGTAAAAACTTAACTAATGTGCGTGCTGCTGGAAGTGATCATACAGTAGTTTTGAAAAGACCTAGACCTATTTCTTTAGAGTATGCACTTGATTATATTAATTTTGATGAACTTGTTGAAATTACTCCAAACTTTATACGTTTACGTAAAAAGATTCTTAATACAGAAGAAAGAAAGAAATTTGATGCAAGAAATAAAAACTAATCATTTGGTTAGTTTTTTTTAATGCAATAAAAAAAGTATCTTACTCAGATACTTCTTCATTTTCATTATTTTCTGTTTCTTCTTCTACTTTTTCTTCTACAACAACGTTTTCATTATAGTTATTGTTTTTTAATTTAGTATTATTTTCTTTATTTAATGTTCTTTTTTCTCTAACTGTCATTCTTACTTTTGTACCATCTTCTAGTGTTACAACTTGAAGATTTAACTTTCTTGCTCTTTTTGAAGTATTTAAAGCATGAGAACGATCATTTCCTTTTAAAGGTTTTCTGTTAGTTGCTTTAACTGCCATTTTTCTTCCTCCTTTATATATAGTATTTCACTCGCTTTATAATTCTACCATAAATGTTTGTCTTAGTCAAATAAAACCTATATTTTATCTAGTGTTTATGGTAAAATAAAGTAGAAGGAGGGAAGATTATGTATACACCACTTAATGTAAAAAGTAACTATTCACTTTTATCTAGTTTACTTAAAATAGATGATATTATAGAGTATTCTAAGAGTCATAATCTTTCTTCTGCGGTACTTTGTGATAATAGTATGTTTGGAGTTTGTGAGTTTTATCATAAATGTAGAAATAATAATATAAAACCTGTTATTGGACTTGAAGTTAAGTATGGGGATAATTATATTTGTCTTTATGCTAAGAATTATGATGGATATAAGAGTTTAATTAAGATTTGTACTATTCAAAATGAAAAAGATGTAGTAAGAGAAGATTTAGAAAAATATAATAATTCTTTAATATGTATTCTTCCTTTTAAATATATGGATATATATGAAGATATTAAAGATATATATGATGAGTTATTTATAGGATACTCTAATAAAAGTGAAGAAAGTGATGCTTATTTAATAGATAAGAATATAGTATTTTTTAAAGAGACTTTATATAAAGAAAAAAGTGATAGTAAGCTTTTAGATTTTATTTATAGAATTAGAGATGGTAAGAGTATTAGTGATGATGTTAGTTATGATGTTCTTAATAAAGAGATAAATATTGATGCAGTGATGGAGTCATCTGATATTGGTATTATGAATATAGAGAAGATTATTAGTCGTTGTAATTTTGAATTTCCTAAAACTAAATTATTACTTCCTAAGTTTAGTCTTGATGAGGGGGTGTCTGCGGAGGAGTATTTGTATAAATTATCTTTTGCTGGTCTTTCTAAGAGACTTGGTGGTAATGTTTCAAAGAAATATAAAGATAGACTTTTATATGAACTTGGTGTTATTAAAGAGATGGGGTTTGCGAATTATTTTTTAGTTGTTTATGATTTTATATTTTATGCTAAAAAGAATAATATTTTAATTGGACCAGGGCGTGGTAGTGCAGCAGGTAGTTTAGTGTCTTATTCTATTGGTATTACTGATATTGATCCTATTAAATATAATTTGTTATTTGAAAGATTTTTAAATCCTGAACGTGTAACTATGCCTGATATTGATACAGATTTTCCAGATGATAAAAGATCAGAGGTTATAGATTATGTTGTTTCTAAATATGGTAAAAAGAATGTTGCGGGTATTGTTACTTTTGGAACATTGGGTGCTAAACAAGTATTAAGAGATGTTGGACGTGTTTTAAATATTCCTATTTATAAAATAGATAGAGCTTGTAAGTTTATTCCTAGTTTTACACATCAGAGTCTAGAAGAGATTTTAGGTGAGAATAAAAACTTTAAAGCAATTATTGAAAGTGATAATCAATTAAAAGAAGTTTTTTCTATTTCTGTTAGATTAGAAGGATTTCCTAGACACACTTCAAGTCATGCAGCAGGTATTGTTATGTCATCTGTAAAACTTGACGAGGTAGTTCCTCTTGTTTATAATGATGTAATGTATCAGACTAGTTATTCTATGGAATATTTAGAAGAGTTAGGTCTTTTAAAGATGGATTTTTTAGGACTTAAGAATTTATCTTTGATTGCGAATATTTTAGATGATATAGAAAAAAACTATGGTAAAAGAATTTCTTTTTCTGATATTCCTCTTGATGATGAGAAAACAATTGAAGTATTTGCGAGGGCTGATACTACTGGGATATTTCAATTTGAATCTAGTGGTATGAGAAATTTCTTAAGTCGTTTAAAACCTGATAGTTTTGAAGATATTTTTGCGGCTATCGCACTATTTAGACCAGGGGCTGCTCCTAATATAGATCCTTTTATAAGACGTAAACATAAAGAGGAGAAGATTAGTTATTTAGATCCTTCTTTAGAGGATATTACTAAAGATACTTATGGAATACTTATATATCAAGAACAGATTATGCAAGTTGCCAATATTTTTGCAGGTTATACTTTAGGAGAGGCTGATATTTTACGTCGAGCAATGAGTAAGAAGAAGTTTGATTTGTTAAAAAATGAAGAAGATAAATTTATCAAAAGAAGTATAGAACGTGGACATGATAGAGCTCTTAGTAAAAAGATATTTGATTTAATATTAAATTTTGCGGGATATGGATTTAATAGATCACATTCTGTTGCTTATTCTTTGATTGCTTATAAAATGGCTTATTTAAAGGTAAGATATAAACATGAGTTTTATAGTAATTTACTTAGTAATGTTATTGGCTCAGAGAGTAAAACTTATGAATATATAATAGAGGCTAAGAGTAAAGATATTGATATTTTAAAACCTGATATAAATATAAGTTCAAAAAGATATGTTGTACATAATCAAAAAATATATTTTCCTTTTTCTAATATAAAATCAGTTGGCTCAGTTGTATCTTCTCAAATAGTTAAAGCTAGAGGAGATAAAGAGTTTACATCTATTTATGATGCGATGAGTAGACTTGTTGTTGGTCATGTTGGAGAAAAGACGATAGAGGCTTTGATATATGCTGGCTGTTTTGATAGATTTTCTTATAATAAAAGCACCCTTATATATAATTTAGATGCTTTAATGAATTATGCTAAAATTACTGTTGATATAGATCCTTCTTTAGTTATGGAACCTGATATAGAAATACAAGAAGAATTTAGTGAAGAAGTTTTACTTGAAAAAGAAAAAGAATATTTTGGTTTTTATTTGTCGCAGCATCCCACTCTTCGTTTTAGAAAAGATAATCCTGAGGTTATTTTATTAAATGATGTATCTAAGTATTTTAGTAAAACTGTTAGATGTGTAATTTTAGTTGATAAGATAAAGACTATTAAAACTAAAAAAGGAGATAGAATGTCTTTTGTTAGTGGTAGTGATGAGACTACTTCAATGGATTTTACTTTTTTCCCTAAAGTTTGGAGTGAATATAATTTTATTGAAAGAGGAGATATTTTAAAAGTAGAAGGAAGAGTAGAACGTAGACTTGATAAGTATCAGATTATTGTAAATAGAATTAAGGTATTAAATGAGGAGGGAGAAAAAAATGAAAAATAAGATTTATACTGTTACTTTAATTGGACTAATAATAGATCAAGTTAGTAAGATGCTTGTTAAAAGTAATATGGAGTTGTTTTCTAATATTGTGATTATTCCTAATTTTTTCTCTTTATATTATGTTAAAAATACAGGGGCTGCTTTTAGTATTTTTGATAATATGCCTTATCTTTTAACTATATTTTGTTTTATAATTTTACTTTTGCTTATTTATTATATAAAAAAAGAAGAGAAAAACTTTAATTTAAGAAGTTCTATTTCTTTAGGAATGATTTTATCTGGTATTGTTGGTAATTTAATTGATAGACTTTTATATGGTAGTGTTATTGATTTTTTATCATTTAAGATATTTAGTTATAATTATCCTGTATTTAATTTAGCTGATACTTTTATTGTTTGTGGAGTTATTTTATATATTATAGATTTTATAATTTGTGAGAGAGGATGGTCTTATGGTAGTAGAAAGTAAAGATGTAGGTTTAAGGATTGATAAGTATTTAAGTGGCAAGTTAGAGCTTTCTCGTAGTAAAGTTCAAAGACTTGTGGATAAAGATTTAGTTTTAGTAAATGGAAAACCTGTTAATAATAATTATAAAGTTCGTGAGAATGATGATATAAGTGTTAATATTGTAGAAGAGAAAAAAGAGATAAAACCACAAGATATAAAACTTGATATTGTTTATGAAGATGATTATTTAATGATTATTAATAAAGAAAGTGGTATGGTTGTTCATCCTGCTGCGGGACATTTTTCTGATACTTTGGTTAATGCTTTAGCGTTTTATCTACATATTGATGATTTATATAATATACGTCCTGGTATTGTTCATCGTCTTGATAAAGATACAAGTGGTTTAATGGTGGTTGCAAAAGATGATAGTACTTTAGAGCTTCTTTCTAAAATGATAAAAGAAAAGAAAGTAAAAAGACATTATCTAGCACTTGTACAAGGTAGGATTATGCATTCTAGTGGAAAGATAGATGCTCCTATTGGAAGAGATCCTCATAATAGACAAAGACAAGCAATAGTAGATGGAGCTAAGAGTTCTGTTACTAACTTTAAAGTTTTAAAAAGATTTAAGAATGCTACTTTAGTAGAGTGTGAGTTAGAGACTGGTCGTACTCATCAAATAAGAGTTCATATGAAATATATTGGACATCCTATTGTTAATGATCCAGTTTATTCTAATAAAAAAGCAAGTGATTTTGGTCAAATGTTACATTCAAAATCAATAGAATTTATACATCCTATTACAGGAAAACATATATACTTTGAAATTGATCCACCACGTGAGTTTTTAGATATGATTAAAAATTATGAAGAAGAATAGATTATCTAGCATTTAAAATATAAATAGTAACTGATAAAACAGTTGCGAAAAGACTTAAAAGTACATACATATTTAAGTATTTTGTACTTTTTTCTTTTATGTTAGATGTTTCTTCATAAAGATAAAGAGTAGTTATAAAAGTTGCGATTGATGATACAAAACCTAAGAATGGACTTTTAAGTAGGAAGAATACTGGTTGAAAGGATTGATTAGCGATATAGTTTATTAAAAGAATTCTTGTGTATGAGTTTGGTATATCCTTTATTTTGAAATTATAAGTTTTAAAAATACTATAAATACTTATAGCAATTAGAAAATATGTTATACTCCAAGCAATACCAAAAAATATTGATGGTGGTGTAAAGAATGGTAAAACAAGACTATTATAGAACTCTTTATCTACTGGAACTAGGGATGATAAAAACCAAGGTAATAATATTAAAATAAAAATAAATAACTTTTTCATTTCTTTCACCTCTTTTAATATCTTATGTTTTGTTATATAATATTATTAACGAAAAAGGAGGTTTTATTATGGAACAAAATATAGAAGGACTTTTAGATGATAAGAATATTATTGTTATGAAACTACTTCATTATTTTATTACCGAAAAAAACTATAATCCTATTATTTTACAGGGAGCTGAAGATGAAATTTGGCTTGAAAATATGGATGAAGATTATAAAATTGTTCGTATAGTTTCTAATTATATTCATAATGATGAACAATTTAATTTTGATATATTTAAAACACGTAGAATTATGAGAAAGATTAAAGCTAAAACATTATCTTTTAATATTAATGCTTTAAGTATTTTCTTAGATTTAGGTGATAATGTTAGTTTAAATGAGGATGTTAAAAATATAGATTGTATTAGTGTTTTAGAAGAGAATGATTTAGATAAGAGTGATATAGTTAAAAGTAAGTTTCCTGATTTAACTAGTAAGATGAAATATTCAGAAGAGGGAATGGAACTTTTTGTTAAGATTACTAATGATATAAATAAACATAATAAAGATGATGCTGAACAAGTAGAAGAAATATTTAAACCTAAATATCCAGTTATTACTTTTTCTTTAATTACTTTATGTGTTATTTTATATGTTATTCCAATTTTATTTAATGTCTATAATGAAGAGATTAATTATTTTGCATTATATGGTCCTTTTGTAAAGGCTGGAGGATATTACAGACTTTTAACTTGTGCATTTTTACATGGGAATATTTTTCATTTGCTTTGCAATTGCTATGCACTATTTGTAATAGGTAGTCAACTTGAAAGTTTTGTTGGTAAGTTTAAATTTTTACTTATATATTTATTTAGTGCTGTATGCGGAAGTTTGATGTCAATGTTGTTTTTACAAAATGGTGTATCTCTTGGAGCAAGTGGTGCAATATTTGGACTTATGGGTTCTTTAGTTTACTTTGGATATCATTATAGAGTATATCTTGGTAATATTATTAGAAGTCAAATTATTCCTTTAATTGTTTTAAATCTTGCTTTAGGATTTATGTTAAATGGTGTAGATAATTTTGCACATATTGGAGGTTTAATTGGAGGAACTTTAATTACTATTGGTTTAGGAATTAAATATAAGAGTAGTACATTTGAAAAAGTTAATGGTTTAATTATTTCAGCAATTTACATTTTATTTTTAGTTTATATGGTATTTTTCTATGCGTAAGTTTGCAAGTATCTAAATAAAATGTTAAAATGTATGTGAGTACGATGGGAGTGATATGATGTCTTTTGAGACTAATTTGTTTTCTGTAGATGATGTTAAAGCAGAAGAGGTAAGAAGTGTTTTAGAAGAAGTCTATGATGCTTTAGAAGAGAGAGGATATAATGCTACTAATCAAATAGTTGGTTATTTAATTAGTGGAGATCCTGGGTATATTTCTTCTTATAAGGATTCTAGAAATAAAATTCAAAAATTAGATAGAACAGGAATTGTAGAAGTTTTATTTACAAATTTTAAAAATAGATGAGATATTTAGGTCTTGATTTAGGAAGTAGAACACTTGGTATTTCTATATCTGATAGAACAGGACTTATTGCTTCTAGTTATAAAGTACTTAGACATAATGAAGAATATGATGGGTTAGTTGATTTAGTTAAAAAAATTGTTGAGGACGAGGATATTGATGAGATAGTTTTAGGTTTTCCTAAGAATATGGATAATACTATTGGATTTAAAGGAGAGCTTAGTTTATCTTTTAAAGATAAGTTAGAAAAAAGTATAGGTATTAAGGTAAATCTTCAGGATGAACGTCTTACAACAGTAGAGGCAGAGAGAATACTTATTTCTAATAATACTACTCGTAAAAATAGAAAAAAGGTTATTGATAGTATGGCTGCGACAATAATTTTACAAAGTTTTTTAGAAAGAAAGGATAAGTAATATGGAAAAGAATAAATTTAGTTTAATTGATGAGAATGGTAAAGAAGTTATTTATGATGTTTTATTTACTTTTGATAGTGAAGAGACTAAGAAAAGTTATATAGTTTATACTGATAATAGTTATGATGATAAGGGGAATATACAAGTTTTTGCATCTACTTATAATCCAGGTGAGGAGAAGACTAAGTTAGAGGCTATTAAGACTGAGAAAGAATGGAAAGTTATTGAGACAATTCTTAATACATTACAAGAAGAAATACAAAAGAAGGTAGTAGAAGATAAATAATACTAATTGGAGGAAGTAATGAGAAATTTTATAGTTACAGTTTTAGTATTATGTGGTTTTGCTCTTATTGGAAGTTTTTTTTATTATCAATATTGTAATAGTCCAGTAGATTCTAAATCTAAAGCTGATGTTGAGGTTATTATATCTAAGGGAATGTCTACAAATAGGATTGCTCGTGAGTTAAAAGAGAAACATTTAATTAAGAGTGAGTTTTTCTTTAAAGTGATGGTTAAAATGGATAAGGCATCTTTAAAGGCTTCTGCATATTTACTAAAGAAAAATATGACTACAAGAAAGATTATAAGTGAACTTAAAAAGGGAAGTATTTATAATCCTGATGCAGTAAATATTACTTTTAGAGAAGGGGAGAGAATTACTGATTATGCAACAACTATTGCAGAAAAGACAAATATAAAAAGTGAGGAGTTTATTGCTAAAGTTAATGATAAAGAATATATACAAACTCTTATTAAGAAGTATTGGTTTTTAACTGATGAAGTTTTGAATGATAAAATTTATTATCCACTTGAGGGTTATTTAGCACCTAATACATATGAGTTTAAAAATAAGGATGTTAAGAGTGAGGATATAATAGAGAAGATGCTTGATCAAACTGAAACAGAACTTGGACCTTATAAGAAGCAATTACAAGAACAAGATGAATATACTATACATCAATATTTTACTTTTGCATCTATGGTAGAACTTGAAGTTAAAGATGAGGAAAATATGAAGATGATTATGGGTGTTTATTTAAATAGAATGGATTCTGGTATGAGCTTGGGGTGTGACGCGACAACATATTATTCATTACAAATTCCAATGGATAGAGATTTAAAAGAAGAAGAGTTAAATGTCTTTAATGATTATAATACTAGATCTTTACAAATGAAGGGACTTCCAGTTGGACCTATTTGTAATCCTTCTATTGCGGCATTTAGGAGTGCTATTGAGCCTGAAGATAATGATTATTTATTCTATGTTACAGATAAGAATGGAAAAGTTTATTATTCTAAAACAATTAATGAACATAATAAAAATATAAAACAGATAAAGGATAATGGTGATTGGATATGGTAGGGGTTTATCATACTAAGATAAGAGAAATGAAAGAATATGCTAAACGTGAAAATATTCCTATTATGCAAGAAGAGGGAATTGATTATTTGACAACATTTATTATTAGTCATCAAATAAAAGATGTTTTAGAAATAGGAACAGCAATAGGATATTCTGCAATTATGATGGCTCTTTGTTATCCTAAGATAAAAATAACATCTATTGAAAGAGATGAGAAACGTTATTTAGAAGCTTTAAAAAATGTTAAAAGATTTGGTTTAGAAGATAGAATAAAATTACTTTTTAGAGATGCACTTGATGTTAAATTATCTGATAAATATGATATGATTTTTATAGATGCTGCTAAGGGTCAAAATATAAACTTTTTTAAAAGATTTGAATCTAATTTAAATGATCATGGATTTATTGTTACAGATAATATGTATTTTCATGGATATTTAAAGAAAGATGAAAGTGAAATAAAAAGTAAAAATTTACGTGCTTTAGTCAGAAAGATTAGAGATTATCATACTTTCTTAGCTAATAATAAAGACTTTTCTACTAAGATTTATGAAGTAGGAGATGGAATTGCGGTTAGCGAGAAAAAATAGAAAGAGGTGTTTTTATGGGAGCGAGTTGTTCAGATGCTGCAATGGCTGCATTTATTATGATATTTAAAAATATAATGACTGTTTTTCAGATAATAGTACCTATACTTCTTATTATTTCAGCATCTATTTCTCTTGGAAAAATGGTTTTAGCACCTGATGTTTTTGATGAAAAAGATCCACATGGAAAAAGACCAGATAGAGTTGTACCTAGGGTTTTACTTCATAAAGTAGCTGGTGCTGTAGTAGTTTTCTTTTTACCATATATTATTAATTTGACTATTACTTTAGTTGTTAATGTAACAGGGGATCAATTTTCATTTAATGAATGTTGGAGTGCTGCAGATAATGGTCAAGGAGTAATACAATGGGTATCATCAGTACCAGGAAGCGGTTCATAAAATATTAATAAAAATATAATTATAAAATTGGAATTGTCCAATTTTTTTCGTAGGAGATAAAATGAGAAAAAAGATAGTTAAATTTATTTTTATATTTATAGTTGGTATATGTTTTATATTTTTATTTCTTTTATATGGTCCTTATTCTTCTTTTAGAGATTTTTTAATTACTACTAGTATGACTACTATGAATCATAGATATATTGCAAAAATGTTTTATAGTGAAAAGACTATTTATAAAGTACTTGATAAAAATAAAATAGAAGAGACAGATGAATTTACAGATAAAAATTTTTATAAGTTTGGAGAGAATACTATAATTAAGAATTCTTATGATAAAAAGATTTTAAATAGGAAAAAAGATGATTTATATAAAATTATAAATATTAATGGTAAAGGTTATAAAGGGTTTTTAGTTGCTATATATGATCCTTCTTTAGTAACTTTGGGTGTTAGTAAATATTTAGGTAAAAAAGGAGAAAAGATTACTACTGTTTCTAAAAGAGAGAAGGCTATTGTCGCTATTAATGCTGGAGGATTTTATGATCCTTTGTGGAAAAGTAATGGTGGATTAGTTCATGGAGCTGTTATAAAGAATGGAAAAATTATAACAGATTATAAGAATGCTGTTAATGTTGGTGGTTTTATTGGTTTTAATGAAGATGATGAGTTAATACTTGGTAAGTTTAGTAATAGTGATGCTTTAAAACAGAATTATAGGGATGCAATAGAGTTTGGTCCTTTTCTAATAATTAATGGTAAAAATGTTAAGATAAAAGGAAATGGTGGTTGGGGTATCGCACCACGTACTGCTATTGGTCAAAGAAGAGATGGAATAGTTTTGTTTCTTGTTATTAATGGTAGAATTCCTTCTAGTATTGGGGCTTCTATGAAAGATTTAATTGAAATATTACAAAGTTATGGAGCAATTAATGCTGCTAATCTTGATGGTGGAAGTTCTACTGAACTTTATGTAGATAAAAAAATAGTTAATACTCCAGTAGGAGGAAGAGGTGATGGTTTAAGACTTATGCCTGTATATTGGATAGTAAAAAAAAGTAAAAATTAGTAAATTTATAAAAAGTATGTTATAATTGTAAAGTGAGGGAGGTCATTTTATGGAAAAGAAGAAAAATAGTAAAAAGGAGACTAAAACAATTGAACTTAGTGTTGACACTTTAAAAAATGTTGCAATAGTTGTACTTATAGTTATTATTATTTTTGGAGGTAGTTTTTTAGCTTCTAATAATAGTAAGGATTATAAAAAAGCAGATAAGAATTCTGCTAATACTGAAGAGTCTAGTGGAACAGATCAAACAACTGCACTTCAACAAGAGTCAGAGTCTATTAGTGAGGATGAACAAGCTGACATTGAAGAGATATCTGTTGATAAATATTTAGAAATAATGGATGAAGATGAACCTTCAGTTATTTATATTGCAAGACCAACTTGTAGTTATTGCCAAATTGAAACTCCAATTATGAAACATGTTGTATATCAAAATCCAGATGCTAGAGTATTTTATTTAAATACTGATGAATTTGAAGATGATGATCAAAGTAAATTTACTGAAAGTGATGATATGTTTAGTGAAAGTTTCGGAACACCAACTACAATTGTTGTAAAAGGTGGAAAAGTTGTTGATTCAATTGCTGGAGCTACTTCTGGTGATAATTTAACTCAATTATTTAAAAAGAATGGTATTATTGAATAATGGTAATTTATTATGAATGAAGAAATAAGAAAAGAAGATTTAGAATATAAAAGTGTATATGAATTAGTTTTAGACTTTAAAAAGAAATATCCTACTACTGTTGCTTGGAGATTGAAAAAGAATTCTTTACTTGTTGAAAAATTTTTAAATCCAGGTGAAAAAGTATTATATGCTTTTGCTGCTCAAAAAAATAATAGCTTTTATGATATTTTATCAACTGCTGTTGTTGCTATTACTACAGAAAGATTAATAGTTGGTAGGAAAAGAGTTGTATTTGGATATTTTATAAATTCAATAACACCTGATTTATTTAATGATGTAAAAGTTATTAATGGAATCTTCTGGGGAAAAATTCATATAGATACTATTAAAGAATATATTTGTCTTTCAAATATTTCTAAGAGTGCATTATCAGAAATAGAAAAAAATATTTTTACTAATATGACAAATAAAAATAAAGAAAATGTATTTAGAGTTAAGGAATAAATTATTATTCCTTTTTTTCTTGTCAAGTTTTGTTATTTTAATGCTTATTACTTCAAAAGAATTTTTATATTTGTTATAATTATTTTAAGGTAGATGATTGTAATGAAGAAAGTTATTATTTTAGTTTTTATGTTAGGTGTACTATCTTTAGTTTATCAATATGGAGTAACTTATTTTATTTCTGAGAAAGATAGTGAATATGTTATTAATACATCTGGAATAAACTTTGTTGTTAAGGAATCATTTAAGAAAAGAACTAATAAAAATTTATATCAATTTGAAATAGAAAATAGTAATACAAAAGATGTATATAATTATTTAATTGATAAAGATTTTAATAGTCAAAATGTATTAATAAAAGATATAAAAAGTTTTGAACAAGGTGGATTAAAGTGTATTATGCCTGTTTTTAGAGATAATAGTAATTCAGAAATTTTATGTGAAAGTGGTAATGATGTAGTTAGTTATTCTTATTTAAAACAGACTGGTAATAATGTTGTGGATAATTTTGTAGCAACCTTAAAAAATGAGGGATTTTCTAATTTATCTTGGGAGAGTGGACTTGATTTTGAACAACATGAAGATATACAAGCTGCGATTAATTTCCCTGAAGAGTTTGGTGTTGCGTTATGGGCTAAAAGTGAACTTTATTTAATTCAAAAAAATCTTTTTAAAAGTGTTAATATGTTTACTGAGGATAAAGTAGATAATTCTCTTTCTGCTTTAGCTGGTGGTTATTATGTTACTGTTAATACAGATGATGCTTATAAAATTTCAAAGTTTGATAGAATATATTTAGTAAATGCAACTACAGGACTTAAAGATTTTGTTTATGTTGAAGAAGATGAAGATGGAATTAGTAAAAATATTTATTTTGCAGGTGTTGTTGGTAATAATGTTTATATTGTAGATAAAACTACTAAAAAAGAATATGAGTTAAATGCTGTACAAAAGACTATTAAAGTTGTTGGGGATGAAAATTTGACTACTGGAAAATATTATGATGGTAAAAAGTTAGTTACTGTTGGTATAAACGATATGGTTAATCAAGATAATTATTTTAGAAATACTATTGATGTTTTAGAGTTAACTAATAAATATGGAAATGTTGAAGTTAAAGAAAGTAATAATAAATATTATTTTAGAACTGATGCAGGAGATTTTTATTATACTTTAAAAGATGATTTAGATCATCCTGTTAAATTATTTACAATGACAGATTTTAGAGAATGGAAAGTAATAGGAGATAGTGTGTTTGGAATTAATGGAAATACTGCTTATATATATGATTTTACTTATGGATTAAAGCCACTTGTTAGAGATTCTAGACTTGCTTCTCGTAGTCATATTTTTAATGTTTTTAAGAAGTAATTATTCTTTTTGTTAATATTCCTTCATATATTTTTATGGAGGTTTATTTATGTATGATGTATATGTTGTAAAAGAAGGAGATACTTTAGAGAGTTTATCACAAAAATTTAATATACCTATATTTGATTTAATTAATATTAATAATTTACAAGATGCTTATGGTCTTAATGTAGGAGATAGTATAAAAATACCTACTTTATCTAGTGGTACTTTTGATTATTATACTGTTCAAAAAGGAGATACTTTATATGGTATTGCTCAAAAGTTTAATATAAGAACAGATTATTTATTAATGTTAAATGGTATTGGTAATAATGATTATATTTATCCTAATCAACAAATATTAGTTCCTCGTGAAGGTATAAATGTTTATTTTACTAAACCTGGAGATACAATGAAAAATATAGCTAATAAAAATGGAATAGATAGTGATAATATATTAAGATTTAATGAACAGATATATCTTCTTCCTAATCAACTTTTAGTTTTTAAAAAATAATTTACTAATAAAAAAGGAAATCTATATGTTAGATTCCCTTTATTTTTTTATGGAGGGCCTAGTCGGATTTGAACCAACGATCAAGGAGTTGCAGTCCTTTGCCTTAGCCACTTGGCTATAGACCCATTTAATTAAATATATAAATTTGTTTTACATTGGATATTTTACACTATTGAGGTAAAAATGTCAATTATATCTTTTATGATGATTGTTATTATGAATAAGTTTGATATAATAATATAAAATAGATAGTATTTATATATTATATGATATAGAAAGGAGAAATTATGAAAAAAAGAATTGTTAAGGATGATAGTGTTAAAAAGGAAGTAATAGTAAGAAATATTTTTATAGGTTTGTTGGTAATTAATTTAGTTATTAACTTTTTATCATTTCCAGCTATGACTTATAATAATAGTGACTTTCATCAAATAACACAGATTTATAGTAATATTTTAAATAGTGGAGTATTTACATTTTTCCTTTGGACAGGAAGTATTCTAACTTATGTTGTTGGATTTTACTATTTAGTATTAGTGATAGAATCCAAAAAAGAAATATTATTAAAAACTATGATAATAATACTTGGTATTTTATATACTCCAGTTTTAATAAATATTATAATGAACTTTCTTTCAAGATTTTTTTACATTTATGGTTAAGCAATAGATATCTATTGCTTTTTTCTTACAAAATTGTAAGGTTAAGAGATAGTTATTAATGATATAATAATGTTAGAGAGTGATGTTTATGAAAAAAATAATGATAATAGAAGATGATGAGGTTACAAGATATGAATTAAAAGAATTATTAGAGAGTAATGGATATAAGGTTTATGTGTTAAATGACTTTAAAGATTCATTAAGTGAAGTATTGAATAGAAAAGTGGATTTAATTCTTTTAGATATAAATATTCCTTATATTAATGGAGAAGAGTTATTACAGAAAATAAGACGTTATCTTGATGTTCCTATTATTATGGTTACTAGTAGAAATAGTGATGCAGATGAGGTTTTATCTATTACTTATGGAGCAGATGATTATATTACAAAACCCTATAATCCAAATATTTTACTTTTAAGAATTGGTGCGATATTAAAAAGAATAAATAATAATTCTAATATAGTAAAATATAAAGATTTAGAAATTAATATTCAAAAAGGTATTATAAAAAAAGATATAAAAGAGATTATTCTTACTAAAAATGAGATGATTATATTTAGTTATCTTTTAAATAATAGAAATAGGATTGTTACAAGAGATGAGTTAATGACTGATTTATGGAATAATGATGAGTTTATAAATGATAATACTTTGACTGTTAATGTTAGTAGATTAAGATCTAAATTGAAAAGTATTGGTTATGATAATATTATTGATACTAGAAAAGGAATAGGGTATATATTATTATGAAATTTAGTAAATATTTTATGGATAAGATTTTTTCGTTTTTAATAATATTTTTTAATTATTTTATAATTATATTGATTTTGTTTGCTTTTAAAATAGATAAATTACTTATTGTTGTTATATCTGTTATTTTAATTGTTACTTATATTTTAGTTTTATTACTTGATTATTATAGAAAAGTCCATTTTTATAATGATTTAGTTTCTAATATAGAAAAATTAGATAAAGCTTATTTAGTTTTAGAGATGATTAATACTCCAGATTTTTATGAGGAAAAATTAATTTATCAAGTATTATATGATATTAATAAATCTATGAATGAAAATATAAAAAGTAAAATAATACAACTTGATGATTTTAAAGAATATGTTGAAATGTGGATACATGAAGTTAAAGTACCACTTGCTAGTTTAGTTTTACAATTAAATAATAATGATACTTCTTCTAATAAAACTAAAAAGACTTTAAAAAGATTAGAAGATTATGTTGATCAAGTTTTATATTATGTTAGAAGTGAAAATGCAGAAGAAGATTATTATATAAAAGAAGTAGATTTATCTAAAGTAATAAAGAGTGTTGGTCTTAAAAATATGGATGATTTACTTGATAGAAAGATTAATTATAACGTTTCAAATGTTAATTATAAAGTTTATACTGATTCTAAATGGTTAGAGTTTATTTTAAATCAAATTATAAATAATAGTATTAAATATAAAAAGAATAGTAATAATGATTATATTAATATTTATGTAGATGATTATAATGAAAAATTAGTTTTAGTTATTGAAGATAACGGTATAGGTATTCCTAGTTATGATATAAAACAAGTTTTTAATAAAACTTTTAC
Source organism: uncultured Bacilli bacterium (assembly GCA_947632065.1). Lineage (GTDB taxonomy): Bacteria > Bacillota_I > Bacilli_A > RF39 > UBA660 > CANRDQ01. Next base: position 21,814 of record CANRNO010000006.1, read on the forward strand.
TGGAAGTAATGGAAGAGATAAAAATACTTCTACTGGTATGGGACTTTATATTGCTAAGAATTTATGTAAAAAACTTGGACATTTAATAGATATAGAATCTATAGAAGGAGAATATACAAAGGTTTATATTACTTTTTCTAAGAATAAATATTATGATGTATTAAAATAATATTACAAAATTGTAATGATCTGTAATATTAGATGAGCGACAAAATTATTATTTTTCTTTATTATGGTTTTAGAAAGGAGAAATTTTATGGAAAATGTTTTAAAAGTTGAAAGAATTGAAAAATATTATGGTAGTCGTTCATCTCTTACTAAGGCAATTGATAATTTATCTTTTGAAGTAGAAAAGGGAGAGTTTGTTGCGATTATGGGAGCATCAGGATCAGGCAAAACTACTCTTTTAAATTGTATTTCGACAATTGATAGAGTAACTAGTGGACATATATTTGTTGATGGAATTGATGTTACTAAATTAAAGGGTAATAATCTTAATAAGTTTAGAAGAGAAGAGTTAGGATTTATATTTCAAGATTTTAATTTACTTGATACTTTAACAGCATATGAAAATATTGCACTTGCTTTATCTATTCAAAATGTTTCTGTAAGTGAAATTGACAGAAGAATAAAAAAAGTAGCAGTTGATTTGGATATTAAAAATATTTTAAGTAAGTATCCTTATCAAATTAGTGGAGGACAAAAACAAAGAGTGGCAAGTGCTAGGGCAATTATTACTAATCCAAAATTAGTTTTAGCAGATGAACCTACTGGAGCACTTGATTCTAAATCTGCGAGAATGTTACTTGAGAGATTTGAGTTTTTAAATAAAGAATTAGATACAACTATTTTAATGGTAACACATGATGCTTTTACAGCTTCTTATGCTAGTAAAGTTATTTTTATCAAAGATGGTAAGATTTTTAAAGAGATTCATAAAGGAGATAGTTCTCGAAAAAATTTTTTTGATAAAATTATTGATGTAGTTACACTTCTTGGTGGAGATTTAAATGATGCTTTGTAGATTATCTTTAAAAAACATCAAGAAAAGTATTAAAGATTATGCCATCTATTTTTTTACACTTATTCTTGGTGTAGCAATCTTTTATGTTTTTAATGCTCTTGATAGTCAAACTATTATGATGAATGTATCATCATCAACACAAGAATTAATTGAACTTATGATGAATATGTTATCTGGTGTTAGTGTTTTTGTTTCATTTATTTTAGGATTTCTAATTATTTATGCTTCAAGATTTTTAATGAAAAGAAGAAATAGAGAGTTTGGAGTTTATTTAACTCTTGGTATGAGTAAAAGAAAAATATCATTAATATTATTTTTTGAAACACTTTTTATTGGGGTTTTATCTTTAATTGTAGGACTTGGTTTTGGAGTTGTTTTATCTCAATTTATGAGTTTATTAGTTGCGAATATGTTTGAGGCAAATCTTTCAAAGTTTACATTTGTATTTTCATCATCTGCTTGCATTAAAACAATTATCTATTTTAGTATTATGTATTTGATTGTGATGATATTTAATACTATAAGTGTTAGTAAATGTAGGTTAATTGATTTATTAAATGGTTCAAGAAAGATTGAAAAAATCAAATTAAAAAATCCATATCTTTGTATTATTATATTTATAATTTCTTCTATTGTACTTGGAAGGGCTTATTATATTGTCGTGCATGAGTTTCTTACATTACAAGAAGCAAGTGATATAATGATTCCTATTGCCATGGGAGTATTTTCAACATTTTTTATATTTTGGTCTTTATCAGGTTTGATTCTAAGAATTGTTCAAAGTTTGAAGAGATATTATTATAAAGGATTAAATAGTTTTATATTAAGAGAGTTTAGTAGTAAAATTAATACAACTGTATTTTCAACAACTATTATTTGTTTGATGCTATTTATAACAATATGTTTATTATCTGCTTGTCTTACTATTAAAAATTCTATGAATGAAAATATTAAAAAATTGGTTCCAGCGGATGCTATGTTTTCACAAAATATGAATATGGATAAATATTATGATGATTTTCGAAAATATGGATATAATGATTTACAAATAAAAAATTCTCATTATACTGCAAGAGAGATGTTTAAAATATTTGACTTTGATATTACATCTTATTTTAAAGATTATATTGAAGTGAATACTTATGCAACACATGATTTAACAATGTTTAATACTTTAGGTTCAAAATTAAATGATATTAAAGTAAAGTTTCCATTTTTAGAATATGACAGTATGGAGACAATTATGAAAATTAGTGATTATAATAAAGTTGCTAGATTTTATGGGATAAAGGAATATTCTTTAAAAGAAAATCAATATATGATTATTGCTGATTTTGAGTCAATGATTAAAATAAGAGATATTTCTCTTAAAAATAAAGAAGAAATTAATTTATTTGGACATAATTTAAAACCTAAATATGATTCTTGCCAAGAGGGATTTTTAGAGATGTCAAGTAATCATATTAATGCAGGAATTATCCTAGTTCCAGATAGTGTAGTAGATGAGGAGTATTTAATTGAAAATTATTTAATAGGTAATTATAAAACAACTGATAAAGATAAAATAACAAAAATAGAAGATAGTATTAATGCATTAGGAAATGACTCTAAAGCTAATGATTATTTACTTCCTAGTGGTTCTACTAAACTTGCGATTAAAGAGGCAACAGTTGGACTTTCTACAATGGTTACTTTTATTGGTCTTTATTTAGGAATTATATTTTTGATTAGTAGTGCAGCAATACTTGCTTTAAAAGAGTTGTCTGATGCTAGTGATAATAAAGAAAGATTTAGAATTTTACGAAAGATTGGAACAGATGAGGCATTACTTAATAAGGCATTGTTTAGAGAGATTGCAATATTTTTTATTCTACCTTTGATACTTGCTATTGTTCATTCTATATTTGGAATAACGTTTGCAATGAATATATTAGAGGTATTTGGTAATGAAGAATTACTTCCTTCAATTGTTGTAACAGCTATTTTCCTTATTTTCATATATGGAGGATATTTCTTAATAACTTATTATTGTAGTAAAAATATTATAAAGGAAAGATACTAATTGGAATATTTTTCAGTAATAAAGACTTCTATATTAATATTTCCTTTTATTGTATTAATATCTTATATACCTTTTATAATTTATCAATATCATAAATATGGATCTATTAATTTATTTAGAGTTTTAATAATTTATTCATTTATTCTTTATTTAGTAACAATATACTTTTTAGTTATTCTTCCTCTTCCTAATAAGTCTATTTATCACAGAGATTTTATAAGATTAATACCATTTAGTTTTATAGGTGATATAATAAAAAATTCAAGTGATTTTGATACTTATATAAGTGCTTTTTTATCTCCTTCAGTTTATACAGTGATTTTTAATATATTAATGTTTATACCTTTAGGTATGTATTTAAGATATTATTTTAAATGTAGTTTGAAAAAGAGTTTATTTATAAGTTTAGTATTAAGTTTATTTTTGGAATTAACACAACTTACAGGATTATATTATATATATCCATATCCTTATAGAGTATTTGATGTTGATGATTTAATTATGAATACAATAGGTGGTATAATTGGTTATTTTATAATGGGATTTATAAATGTTTTACCTACAAGAGAAAGACTAGATGAAGAATCTTTTAAAGAAGGAGAAGTTGTTAGTGGCTTTAGAAGAATAACTATATTTATTTTAGATTTGTTTTTATATAGTTTTATAACTTTTGTTTTAAGTATTTTTATAAATAGTAGATATTTAGCTGTTATTGTATTTATTTTCTATTATATAATATATCCTTATTTTAAAGAGGGACAAACTTTTGGTAGTAAGTTTTTAGGAGTAAGACTTTATTTTGGTAAGTTTAGATTAATAAAAATTATTTTTAGAATATTATTTTTATATTCTTATTATATTGGAAGTGTATTTGTTGTTTTAAGTTTTGTATCATTTGTTTGTGATGTTTTAATGTTAGATGCCTTTGAAGTGATGCTGTTTTTATTTTTAGTAATGATAAGTATGATGATATTTTATTTAATAAATTTCTTTATACTTATAAAAGATAAAATTATATATTATGATAGTTTTTTTAAAGTAGAATATATAAATACAATTAAAAAGGAGGAGTAGAATGGAATATGTAAAAGAGAAATTACCAATAATAACTTGGACTTTTGTATTTGTTTGTTTATGTTGTTTTTCATACTTTTATTTATTTGAGTCTGATAAAATTTATTATACACAAATAGATAATACAAAGTTAGAAGTTCTTAATTCAAATAATTCTATGAGGTTTAAATATACACTTGTTATGTATGATAAGAATGGTTATAGTAAAAAGATAGATTTTAAGGCAAGTAGGAAATTAAGAGAAGATTCTTTTTTAGAAGTTAAGTATTATAATTTATCTGGTGTGAATAGTTGGAGAGAAGTAGACTATGATGTAATGCCTAATAAGGTTAAGAAAAAATATAAATAATTACTATAAATTTATAAAAAAATGTGATATTATTTGGGTATAAAATAAAAGGGTGATTATATGAAAAAGAAGGTAAAGAGAAATAAGAAAAACTCAAATAATAAAAAAATTATTTTAACTTTTGTATTTTTAGTAGTAGGTTATTTTATTTATAAAGGAATTAATTTAATGATTTATGATATTCATAGTAATTATTTTGGTGGTGTATCTAGTAATTATGAAGATATTTATAAAAACTTTGAAAATGAAGAAAATGTACTTATTATAAATCAAGTAAAAACAAATAATAATGATTATTTAAAATATAAGGATATGAAAGTTAAAGATGTATTTAAAGAATTTAAGAAAATAGAAGATTATGATGAAAATATGATTTCTTATAGATTAGAAGATAATGATTATAAAGATGGTGTAAAAGCAAATTTTTCTATGGGAGTATCTAAAAGTTATGTTGATATGTTCATTGAAGGAATTGAAGATATAGGAAAATTTAGAAATATTAGTATTGATGATAGAAAAAGGATTATTAAAGAAAACAAAATAGAAAATGATTTAGATTTTATTAAATTTATTAAAAAATATAAAAATGTTAAAAATAATATTTTTACAAGTGTTAGTAAGATGAAAGAAAATTTCTATGTGGCGTATTTTATAAATTACAATTTTTATAAGAGTAATGATTTTAGGTTTGTTGATGGAGACTATGTTGGATTTATGACTAATAATATAGAAAATGATAATAAATATAAACCAAGATTAGTAGAAGTTGTTATTTTTAAGAATAATAAAAGATATTTTTTAATCTTTTCTGGAAGAAATGGTTATTTTAATGATAATAATATTAAAGAAATTTTAAATAGTTTAGTTATTGATTAGTATAGAGTGGACTTAAAATGTTTGCTCTTTTTTATTTTATATAATATAATGTGATTAGATTGTTTTGCTTAGAAAATTTATTTTTTAGTTTTTACGTGCCTGTTAAGGAGCGGTTTTTTGTTTTGAAAAAATATAGAAAGAAGGTGTAAATATGGAAGAGATATTAGTAAATGAAGAAGGTTATTTGCAGTTTTTGGAAGAGTTAGAAAGTGTTAAGAATAAGTTTTTGGATAATGCTAGAAGTGGAGGAGAAGTATTAAAGGAAGCAGTTGGAGATGGATGGCATGATAATTTTGCATATGATGAAGTTATGAGAGAAGAACGTGAGATAGTTAGTAAAATAAAAAATCTTTTAGAAGTTAAAAAGCATATAAAAGTAGTTAAAGAAAGTAATAGTGAGAGTAGTATTGTTAATATCAATGATAATGTTTTATTACTGTTAAAGTATGATATAGATGATGAAGAGGAAGAAGTTATTAAATTAACAGGTAAATATATGCCTAATAGTGATATAGGAGAGATATCTTTAAATAGTCCACTTGGTAAAGTTATTTATAAAAAGAAAATTGGTAGTAAGGTTAGTTATGTAGTTAATGAAAAAAAGATAGAAGTAGAAATTTTGAAAAAAGTATGATTTACAATTTCTGGTAAACGTGTTAAATTTATATTGAGGTGAGATATATGTTAGATGGTATTACTGTTTTTACTCAGAGTGCAATTAAAATAGATAAAAATGTTAAAATTTATTTTGATCCATTTAAAATAGAAGAAAATTTTCATGATGCTGATTATATTTTTATTACTCATGATCATTATGACCATTTTGATTCTGATTCTATATTTAAAGTTAGAAAAGATACTACTAAAATAATTGTGCCAAATCTTTTAAAGACTAGAGTAGAAAGTTTAGGTTTTTCTAAAGAAAATATTTTAGATGTAGTTCCTAATAATAGTTATAATATAGATAATTTATCTTTTTCTACTGTTGTAGCATACAATATAAATAAACCTTTTCATACACCTGATAGTGGATGGGTAGGATATATTGTTAATATTGGAAATACTTTATATTATGTTTCAGGAGATACAGATTTTTTAAGTGAAAATGAAAATATTAAATGTGATGTTGCTTTTGTTTGTATTGGTGGTGTTTATACAATGGATTATAAAGAAGCAGCGGAATTTGTTAATACTATTAAGCCTAAAATAGTTGTTCCTACTCATTATGGTAGTATTGTTGGAAGAATAACTGATGGTGCTTCTTTTGAAAAATTACTTGATAATTCTATTAGTTGTCATAGATTACTTGAACATGAAGTTATGTAAATTGTGCAAAAATAAATAAAAATAACTTGGTAAATATAATTGTTTGTGATATACTTACTTTAAGAATAAAATAAGGGAGTGTGTCATTATGCTAGATGAAATGAAAGAAAAATTTGAAGATAGTTTTACTGACGAAGAAAAGATTCAAATATTTAATCTTATTTTTAGTGGATATTACTCACTTTCTTATATTAGATTTTTAGCACAAAAGAAAGCAGGACGTGATTTAGGACTTGATGTTAAAGAACCACAAAATTTATTACCACCTGAAGGTGAGGGTGCTGATTATGATGAATATTTGGATGCTATTTTACAACAACCAAATAGGAGTTCAATTTTAGAAAATCCAAATAAACCTGAAATAGAAAGTAAATCATCTGATAGTGAAGAGAAAAATAATGATGTACAAATAGAGACTCCAACAGTTGAAGTTCCAGAAGAAGAGGAAGTTTCTACTGTTAGTAATGAAGAAGTACAAGATTCTATTTCTGATAGTCCAATTTCTTCATCTCCACTACAAGAGTCTATGTTATCTAGTGATCTTCCTGGTGCGATGGGACCTGATTCTTCACTTGGTAGTGAAAATGACGAAGGAAAAGATAATACACCAGAAGGATTTGAACCTACTCGTGTAGATGATGAAGCAGTTAATGATGTTGTTGCTCAAGATAATTTAAGTGAAGGAGAAGATATTAAAGAAGAGGCTGTAGAAGAAAAAGAGCCTTTATCTCCAACAATTGAAAATGATGAAAATTCTGAGCAAGAAGAGACAAAAGAAGATAAAAAAGATGAAAGTGATGTAATTACTTTTGGATTTGGTGATTCTCAAGCAGGAGAAGCACATGCTCCAACAGTTGAAGTTATTCAAGAAGATATGAGACCTAAGAAAGAGGAAGCAGCCTCTGAGATTAAGTTTGTAGCACCTTCTGAAGTTCAAAATCAAGAAGAGAATCAAACTTCAGAACAACCTTCAACTGGACCACAAGAATTATCAACTGAAACAGTAGTTGTTCCTAGTGCTGATACTAGTGTAGTAACTCCACCAACACCGGATACTACTACTGCTAATCCTAATCCAACTCCAGAAGTTCCAACTATTACTTTAGATCAATTACAAAATCCACAAGTACAACAAAGTCCTACACAATAGAAAATATAAGAAATTGGTTAGTATAATCAATTTCTTTTTTTTGTTTACAACATTTGACATATGAGTTATTAAATAATATTGTAAAGTTAATTTGTATTTCATATAATGAAGGTATATAAGGGAGTGGGATTATGGAAGAAAGAGAAGAGATGTATTCAATGATTGATAATAGTAATAAAAAGAAGAAAAAAAGAAAAGTATTTTTAATTATTTTTATTTTATTGTTAATTATAGGTGGAAGTGTTTTTGTTTATTTTGAGTTTGTTGCACCTAAATCAGATAAAATAAAAACAAAATCAAAATCTGTTGCATCTAAATATCGTATGGATGGTAATGGTTTAGAAAAATTTGATTTAGAATTTTTAAAATTAGAAAATAAGAATGAAAATATTGTGTATAGTCCACTTTCTATTAAATATGCTTTAGCGATGTTAAAAGAAGGTGCTGGTGGAGAAGATAAAGAACAAATAAAACAAGTAATAGGTGATTATAAAGTAAAAGAATATGATAATAATAAAAATATGTCTTTTGCTAATGCTATGTTTATAAAAGAAAATTATAAAGAAGATGTAAAAGAAAAATATATAAATAAACTTTCGAAAAAATATAGTGCAGATATTATGTTTGATTCATTTAAAAGTCCAGATAAAGTTAATTCTTGGGTTAATGAAAAAACATTAGGATTAATAAGTAGTTTATTTGATGATATTTCAGATTATAAATTTTTACTTATAAATGCTCTTGCAATTGATATGGATTGGAATGAGAGAATTCAAAATTCTACTGCTGATAGTACAACTAAAAATCCAGATGTTTATCAAGTAAAGTATGAACATGAAAAATATTCTGAATTAATCACACCACTTGATTCGGATGACAGTTATAAGAGTTTAGCATTTAATGATAAAACAATGTATGCTAAAGCAGTTGAGATTGGTGCTTCAATTAATAACTATGATATTGTTAAAGAGTTAGGTGAGGAGAATATTAGAAGTACTATTACAAAAGAGTATGATAATTATGTAGAAAATGGTGGAGATTGTGTTGATACAACACTTAGTACTTCTCAATTTGTAGATAATTTTGTAAAAGAGTTAAATTCTAATTATCATAAGTTAACTGTATCAACTGATTTTATGATTTATAATGATAAGGATATAAAGGCTTTTGCGAAAGATTTAAAAGAATATGATGGTATGACTTTACAATATGTAGCAATTATGCCTAAATATCAAGATATTAACAATTATATAAAGGATATAGATAAAGATAGTATTAATGATATTATTAATAAATTAAAGACAATAGAGAATAAGAACTTTGAAGAAGGAAAAGTTACTAAAATAACTGGTTATATTCCTATGTTTAATTTTGAAAAAGAAATAGAATTAAAAGAAGATTTGAAAAAATTAGGAATTAAAAATGTATTTAAAAAGGGTAAAGCTGATTTATCTGATATGATGAAGGATAATGAAACATTTATTGATACTGTTAAGCATAAAGCTAATATAGATTTTTCAAATGATGGTATTAAGGCTTCTGCTGCTACTGCAGGTGGTGGTATGGGAGCATTTACTTGTGGATTTGAGCATTTATATGATGTTCCTATTGAAACTATTGATATGACATTTGATAGACCTTATATTTTCTTAATTCGTGATAAAGATAGTGGAGAGGTTTGGTTTGCTGGAAAAGTTTATCAACCAACAGAAAAACCTTGTGATGAGGCTGCTAAACAATTAGATAATTGTGTTGGTTAAAATAAAAAATACACTAAATTAAAATAGTGTATTTTTAGTTTGTAATTGATTATTTTATTTTACTGATTTGTTTTTTCATTTTTTCGTTATAACTCATTTGTTGTAAAGTTATTATAGTTTCTTCTTTAGTTGTTGGTTCGAAGTATCCATTTGCCTCTTTTAGAAATTTAGCAATTGTTTGTGCTTTATCAACTATATTGTTTTTATCCATGGCACCTCTTATGTCAGCCATAATATGACCATATGTTTTTTCCATATGATAAGTTTGTAAAATTGCATCAACAGATGGAGTCCAACTATTTTTAGTAGCATCAATTAAGTCAAAAGAATCTAAATGGTTATTACCAGTTGTTTTATATGAGCCAATTGGTGATGAAAAATCTTTTACATCTTGTTCAATTATTGCCATGATTTCTTCTTCTGTTAAATCTGTTGTATCTACTTTAGTTCCATCGTTTTTTATTAAATATGTAGGACATGCAACTTTTGGTATTCCTTTAACTTCTATAGCGGCCCAATGATATAATCCATTTTCTTCTTCTAATTCTTCCTTAGTTTTATAAAATATTTTTATCATTATGAACCCTCCTTAATGGCTTATATTATACCATAAAATTAGTTTATAATCAAAAAAAGTTGAACTATAAGTTCAACTTAAATGCAATTTGGAGCAAGTGTAGAAATAAGATAGCTACAACTTTTTACTTGTAACGTTGATATATAAAATATCAATTTTTGAAATTTTTGTCATATATTTCATTTAACGTCTCGGAAAAACTGGCAAATTATGGTAAAATAGTTATGAAATATCTTAATGGATGGTGAAGTAAAAATATGTTAAATAATATTATAAATATCGATTTACATATACATTCTAAGGCTAGCTTTTATAAAGATGGAGTAATTGTTGAAAATTCGGATATAAATCACATTGATACTCTTATTACAAAGTTACAAGAAAATAATATTAGTTTATTTTCTATCACAGATCATAATCGTTTTGATTATGAATTGTATAGTATGATTAATCAGAAGATAAAGAGTGATAATACTATAAAAATGAACAACTTACCTGGAGTTGAATTTGATGTTATTTTAGAAATAGGAAAACCTAAATGTCATATAATTGCTATTTTTAATGATAAAGATACTAGTAAAATTAAAGAAATTGAGAATAAAATATTTTCTGTAAGAAAACTTACATCTTCAGATGAATCGTATACTCTTAAACAATTTGAAGAAATTTTAAAAGTAATAAATTTAGAAGTTATTTTAATTGTTCATCAAAAACAGGCATTAGACAACGAATATGGAGATACTAATAGTTTATCAAATGCTACTGATAATCCATATAAATTTATTAAAGTTGGGTATATTGATTCATTAGAATATAATTATCCTAGAATTGAAGGGATTGTTAAAGATAGTTTAAGAAAAGTCGATTTAGATTTTCCTATAATAACAGGAAGTGACTGTCATACTTGGGATAATTATCCATATCATAGTGTACCAAATGGTAGAAAAAGAGATTTTACATCTTTCAAATGTTTACCAACATTTAAAGGATTATTAATGTCAATAACTTCATTTAATTCAAGAGTAAATAGAGTTGAAAATCAAAATAATAATTATATTTCGGCAATTAGTATTAATGGTATTGAATATCCATTAGCTAATGGTTTAAATGCGATTATTGGTGATAATGGTTCTGGCAAATCACTTTTGCTAAATTTAATAGCACAAGGAGATAAAAAATATTATGATTCATTAGTAGAAGAAAATAAGATAAAATATATACCAAGTAATGATAACTTTCAAAAAGAATATATTAATTATATTGCCCAAGGAGATATAATACGAAAGGTTCGTGAAGGAAATCTTTTTGATGATAGTGATAAAAATTATTATGATGAAATTGAAAACAAGGATATTTTTGCTCAAAAGATTCGAAAATATTTTAATGATTTAATTTCCTATGTAAGTCATACAATTAGCATTAATGAGTCCCAAATAAATTTAGCAAGTAAAAATTTGAAAATAACTCCAATTAATAAAAACTTTTATCATCCTATTGTTAAATCAGAAATTGAAAATGAAGATATTACTAAAGATAAACAAAGAAAGACTGAATTAAATAGAATATATGAAAATCTAAAATTAGAAATTTTTAATAATAAAGTTTATTATAAAGATTTAGGCATTTATGATAGACTACAAAACAATTTACAAGAATTAAAGGAAATACTAGATGTAGTTATTAAAAGATATGAAGAAAAGAATAAAAGAAATACAGTAAAAAACCTAATAAAAAAACATTTGGAGAGATACAAATTAGATTTAGCATCTAAAAGAACATCTGAAGAAATGGAAAGAACTGTAATAATTGAAAAATATGATGATTTTAAAAAAAGTTTAATTGATCATATAAGATTAAAGAATCAAACAATAACTTTTCCTAATTTTCCTTCTAAAATGGAAGGTTGTTCAATAAAATCATATAAAAATTATGAATTTGAGAAACATACTGCATATCATAATATTGATTTAAAAAATGAATTTTATCAATACTGCTTTAATACAAATTATGCAAATGAGGATGCTATAAAAAGTATTAATTCAAAAGATACACTTTCAGCGTCTTTAAAAAATTCTTCTTTAAAAGAATTAGAATCTTTTAAAAATGGAAGACTTGAGAAATTTATAACTGATTGGAGTAAAGAAACAACATCTATTTCCGAAATTACATCTAAAGAAAGTATAGGTAATACCCCTGGAGAGATTTCATTAATTTATTATAAATTTCTAATTCAGGAATCTGACAAAGATTTTTATGTTTTAGTAATAGATCAACCTGAAGATGATATTAATCCAAGAAGAATTAAAGAGTTTTTAATTAAATTTTTAAGTTCAATTAAAGATAAAAAACAAGTAATATTAGTTACGCATAATCCACTTTTAGTCGTAAATCTAGATGTGGATAATGTTATTCACTTAACAAAAGTCAACAATAAAATAGAAGTTAAAAATGGTGCGTTAGAATATGAAAAGGAAGAGGAAAAATATTCAATATTAGATTTAATAAAAAATAATCTTGATGGTGGCTATAAAGCAGTTGAAAGGAGATTAAAAGTTTATGAAAGAGATAATGATTAATTTAACCATGAATGAAGATAAAGATATAGTAGTAGCAAATACGCTTAACGAAAAGTTTTTTACAATATCATATGAAAACAAAATTATTAAAGCTGTGGACATTTATGAACTACTAACTTATCAACTTAATAATACTTATAAAATAGAAAGCAATCTAGATGAAATAACTGATCAAAATGATAAAACATATTTTACCGATATTGTTAATTTAATTCAGTCAATTATTGATGAAATAAATGAAATGTTAAATTTACCAGATTTTTTTGAAGAATCGGAAATCAATGAGAATATTATAGAAGAAAAACAAGTATTAGAAGAAACGATATAATTTGTTTGTAGTTTTTTTAATATATTGAAAAATATTAGTGAATGGGAATTTTATGGATAATACTTTTCTAGACTATATTTGTAGTATGTTATCTGACATTAAATATGATTTCTTTGTAACAACAAAAAAAATCAATCTTTCGATTGATTTCTATATATCAATGTTCGAAAAGTTCGAACAAATTCGTCAATGGAGCGGACGAGGGAAATCGAATCCCCATCACAGCCTTGGCAAGGCCGTATTCTAACCATTAAACCACATCCGCATAAATTAATTCTATCACAAAATTGAATTTTATTTCAATAATTTTTATGAATTTTATATAATTTATAGTATAATGTTAATAGCATGGGATGTGATAAAATGGAATATATAAAATATTTTCAATATAATTCAGTAGTTATTTTATCATATTTTTTTATTTCACTTTTAGTACTTATTGTTAATTATATTAGTCATGATAGTCTTAATAAAAAGTTATTTTCATGTTATAGAAGTTCTCCTTTTAATATATTTACTTATGTTAGAATGTTTACTTATATTTTAGGACACAAAGACTGGAATCATTTTATTAATAATTTTTTATATATTTTGTTAATTGGTCCGATGATAGAGGAGAAATATGGTAGTGTTAATCTTTTGATTATGATTTTAATTACTGCTTTTGTTAGTAGTTTCTTTAATTTATTAATTAGTAAAAGAGACAGAATACTTGGTGCGAGTGGAATTGTGTTTATGTTGATAGTGTTAAGTTCTTTTGTGAATTTTCAAGCAGGTAAGATTCCTATTACACTGGTATTGATTTGTCTTTTATATGTAGTTAATGAAGTAAGGGATGGTCTTTTAAAGAAAGATGGAGTTTCTCATTTTGGACATTTAATGGGAGCGGTATGTGGATGTGTTTTTGGATTTTATTTTATGTGAGGTGTTTTTATGAAAGTTAAACAGAGACAATCTAATTTTGAATTATTGAGAATTATTTTAATGCTTGTGATAATTGCTCATCATTTTGTAGTTAATTCAGGAATTACAGATTATTTTCAAGTACATAGTTATAAAACTTTGTATTTAATTTTATTTGGTATGTGGGGTAAGACTGCAATCAATGTTTTTGTACTTATTACAGGATATTTTATGTGTAAGTCAGAATTTAAATGGGAGAAAGTTTTAAAATTATTTTTGGAAGTTAAGTTTTATAAGATTTTATTTTTTATTATATTTTTGGTTTGTGGATATGAAGTATTAAATTTAAATTCTATTAAAGATGTATTATTTAATTGTATATATGGTATTAATGTGGGTTTTGTTGGAACGTTTTTATTCTTTTATATGTTAATTCCTTTTTTAAATAAATTTATTAAGGCAGTAGACAAGAAAACTTTAGGTAATTTAATTTTATTTTTATTGTTTATCTTTACTATTATACCTACTTTTTTTAGAAATGAAGTTGCGAGTAATATTTTTTGTTGGTATATAACATTGTATTTTATTGCTGCTTATGTTAGGCTTTATCCATTAAAAATAATGGATAATAATAAGAATATTCTTATTGGTCTTTTACTATCTTTAATTTTATCTTATGTTAGTGTAACAGTTTTATATTATGTTTTACCAATAAGTCATATTGGGTATTACTATTATTTTGTGAGTGATTCTAATAAGATATTAGCATTTTTAGTATCTTTGTTTGTATTTTTGTTTTTTAGAAATATGAAGATTAAAAATAATAAATTTATTAATACACTTGCTTCAACTACTTTTGGAGTTTTACTTATTCATGCTAATAGTGATGCTATGAGAAATTTCTTATGGAAAAATCTTATTAAGGTTCCTACTTTTTACAATTCTATGAGTGGTATAATGCTTGTTTTAAGTTCATTTATAGTAGTTATAGTAATTTATTTTGTTTGTGCTGGCCTTGATTATTTAAGAATTATATTTTTAGAAAGACCTTTATTTAATTATATATATAAAAGAAGATAAAATAAAAAAAGTAAAATAGTAAAAAAGATTGGAAATTTAATAAAAATATGATATATTATATACGTTGTTTAAAAGCGATGAAGTCGAGGAGTATATAATAGTTTATTTAAAGAGAGTATAGGTGTGGTGTGACTATATATTAAACATTATAGAAGGTAGCGATGGAGTTTTATTTCTGAGTTTAGTAAGAAATAACGTAAATGATGCGTTAAATCAAAGAGATTACAAATAATTTGTAAATTAAGGTGGTACCGCGGTTTTTTCGTCCTTAGATGAAAGACTGCGTTTTTATTTTTAGGAGGATAAATATGTTAACTATTTCTGATTATGAAAAATGTAAAAGAGCATTTGATGATTACGTGGATAAATTTGATGTAGAAGATGATATGATAAAAAGAAAAAAAGAGCATAGTTATAAAGTGGCAGATTTAATGGAAGAGCTTTCTTTTAAACTTTCACTTTTAGAAGAAGAAGTGATACTTGCAAGGATTATTGGACTTTTACATGATATAGGAAGATTTGAACAAATAAAAAGATATCACTCTTTTTCAGATAAGAATGTAGATCATGCAGATGAAGGGTGTAAGTATTTGTTTAAAGAAGGTCATATTAGAGATTTTCTTGATGAGAAGGCATATGATAAATTAATTGAACACGCTATTAAGTATCATAATAAATTAGAAATTCAAAGTGATGATAATGTTTCTAATTTGCTTTTTGCTAAAATGATTAGAGATATGGATAAAGTAGATATATTTTTACAATGTATAAAGACATATGATTATAGATTTGGTTATGATGAAATTTCTCCTAAAGTGTTAGAGAGTTTTATAACTAATAAATCTATAAGTTCTAAAGAAGTTAAGACTAAAAGTGATTCTGTTTTATTAGTGTTTGCTTTCTTGTTTGATTTTAATTTTAAAGAGAGTTTACAAATGCTAAAAGAGTCTGGTAATTTTAATGTATTTGTTGATTCTATTAATATTGAAGAAAATGCAAGGGATGATTTTGAAAAACTTAAAAATATATGTTTAGATTGTATGGAAAGAAAAGTAGGTGAATAATATGTTAGATAAAAAATATATAGCAAGAGAAAAAGAAGAAAAGTGGCTTAATTATTGGAGAGATAATAATATTTATGAATTTAAAAGGGATAATAGAAAGATATATTCAATAGATACACCACCTCCAACTGTTAATGGTAAGATTCATATAGGTCATATATTTTCTTATTCACAAGCAGAGATGGTAGCAAGATACAAAAGAATTAGAGGATATAATGTTTTTTATCCATTTGGATTTGATGATAATGGGCTTCCTAGTGAAAGACTTGTTGAAAAAGAACAAGGAAAGAAAGCTGCGGATATAGGAAGAGAGAAGTTTTCTGATTTGTGTTATAAGACAACTGATAAGTATGAAGCTGAGTTTAAAGAGTTATTTAGTAGATTAGGTGTTAGTTGTGATTGGAGTAATGCTTATAAGACTGTTAGTCCTTCAACTATTAAAATTAGTCAAAGATCATTTTTGGATTTAGCAAAAAAAGGAGATTGTTATCATAAGGAAAGTCCTGCTTTATGGTGTAATGAATGTTTAACTTCTATTGCTCAAGCAGAACTTGAAACTAAGACAGTAAAGACTACATTTAATTATATTAATTTTAAAACTGTAGAGGATGGAGAAGAATTTACAATCGCAACAACTAGACCTGAACTTTTACCTGCAATTGTATGTGTTTTTGTAAATCCAGAAGATAAGGATAGAAAACATTTAATTGGAAAGACTGCTCATATACCAGTTATAGATGTAGATGTTCCTATTATGGCTGATGATAAGGTTGCTATTGATAAAGGTACTGGTGTTGTTATGTGCTGTACTTTTGGAGATCAAACAGATATTGAATGGTGGAAAAAATATAATTTACCACTTAAACATATTCTTACAGATGATGGAAGAATTGTTGATTCAGTTCCAGTTTATGGTGGTTTAAAAATAAAAGAGGCAAGAAGAAAGATAATAGAAGATTTACAAGATGGTGGATATGTAGTTAAGATAGAGGAATTAGAACATGAAGTTCAAACTCATGAAAGATGTGGACATGAAGTAGAGTATGCAGTTATGAATCAATGGTTTATTGATATAATGAATCATAAAGAAGATTTCTTAAAAATAGGTAGAGAGATTAAATGGAATCCTCAATATATGCATGCTAGATATGAAGAATGGGTAAATAATGTAGCATGGGATTGGTGTATTTCTCGTCAAAGATATTTTGGAGTACCTTTTCCTGTTTGGTATTGTAAAGATTGTGGAGAAGTTATTTTAGCGGATGAAGAAGATTTACCTGTTAATCCTCTTACTTCAAAACCTAAAATAGATAAATGTCCAAAATGTGGTTGTAGTGAGTTTATACCGGAAAAGGATATTATGGATACTTGGCAAACATCTTCAACAACTCCACTTATTAATATGAAATATAAAGAAAAAGATAATTTTGAAGATATTTT
The DNA here is from genome assembly GCA_947632065.1 of uncultured Bacilli bacterium. GTDB lineage: Bacteria > Bacillota_I > Bacilli_A > RF39 > UBA660 > CANRDQ01. Next base: position 39,403 of record CANRNO010000006.1, read on the forward strand.
ACGACCAATGAGTCTAAGAGCTAATGCATCAGATATTATTAGAACATGGGATTTTTATACTATTGTTAAGAGTTTTTATCATTTTGGTGAAAAGCCATGGGATAATGTTATGATTTCTGGATTTGTTATGGCTGGTAAAGGAGAAAAGGTTAGTAAATCTAAGAGTAATAGTAAAGTTGAACCTATAAATGTTTTAAATGAATATTCTGCTGATGTTGTAAGATATTGGGCAGGAAGTGGAAGACTTGGTACTGATATTGCTTTTAGTGAAGAGACACTAAGACGTGGTAAGAAGTTAATTAATAAAATTTGGAATGTTTCTAAATTTATAGAGATGCATCTTTCTGATTATGAGGATAAAGAGTTTTCTGATTATGAATATATAGATAGATGGATTTTAGGTAAGTTTAGAGAAATGGAAGAGGGATATATTAAGTATTTAGATGAATATGAAATAGGACTTGCTTTAAATACATTAGAAAAATTCTTCTGGAATTTCTGTGATAATTATATTGAAATAGTTAAACATAGACTTTATAGACCTGAAGAGTTTGGTGATGAAGCAAGATATTCTGGACAAAAGACTGTTTATACGATTCTTTATAAATTATTACAAGATTTTAGTGTATTTTTCCCATTTATTACAGAAGAGATATTCCAAGAATTATATCATAATGAAAAATCTATTCACTTAACTGAGATTAAACAGTTAGATTGTGATTATTCTAAAGAGGCTAAAGTTGGAGATATAATTATTAATATTATTAGTGAAGTTAGAGGAGAGAAGACTAATAATAATGTATCTTTAAAAACTGAAGTAAATCTTTTAGATATTAGTGTTAGTGAAGAAGTTAAGAGTGCAATTGATGAGGCTATTAAAGACTTTAAGGCGACTTTATTTATAAATAATCTTAATATGGATTTAGGTAGTGAAGATTATTCTATTAAAAATATAGAGTTAAAAAGTGAGGATTAATAAAATCGGAGGTTTATGTTGAAAATAAAAAATTTAAAAGTTTTTGAAAAACTTGATAAAAATAAAAATTATGATATTAAGAAAAACTTTAAAATGAAGGCTTGTGCTGTAGCACTTACTGGAATTATGTTTTTACCTGTTTTAGGAGGATGTTCTAATAAAAAAGATGTAGTTGATACACAAGATGAAGTTGTAGTTGAACAAGAATATTTGGAAGATGAAGAAAAAGAACAAATTGATAGTGAAGTTAGAGAAAAGGTATTTGATGTTGGAGAACATATTATTTCAAAAGAATATTATTATTATCCTATGGCAGATGAACAAATCCAATATGAATGTCCTAAAGAATATGAAATCATAGATATTGAAATTGTTAGTGGATTTAGAGGGACAACAGATGGTGTTTTAGTATTTTATCAAAACAAAGAGTCTGTTTTGTGTAAATCTTCTGATTATGATGAAAAAGAAGAAAAGTTTTTATATGAAGATTTTGGAATTCCTGTTCAAAAAGATAAAACTTATACAAAATAAAAAAGAGTTTAATTTTGAGTTAAACTCTTTTTTAATGTACTATCTTTTATTGATTTATATAAATATTCTAGTATTTGCATAGTCATCTTTTTATCTTTTTCACTTAGATTTTTATATGAAGATAACATATCTTTCATTGCCATAAATTTATTTTTTGAAAGTTCTTTAAATGTTGTTTTGTTAGTAGAGGTTAGTATTTTATATAAGATATCTGCGAAGTTTTCTCTTTCTTCTTTAGACATTTGTGCTAACCATTCATTCATTACTTCTTTTACAAAATCACTATTTTGATTTACTTCATTTAGATATTCAAAATGGTCACATTCTAGTTTCCATGAGAATAAATCATGTTGAAGTAAAAATATTTCATCACTTTTTATTACTTGATAGATATTATTTGAATTAAGAAGTCTTCCTACAACAGAACTTTGTGGTATATATGTTTTTATTTTCTTTTCTATTAATTTATATTCTGGACTTTCTATAACGTCTTCTAAGAATCCTGGACCATCATTATTAAATACAGTTATTATTTTTCTTTTGATATTGATATTTGCTTTCATTGCAGCATAGACTGCTAGGTTACCACCTTTAGAATGACCACCTACATAAAGTTTAGTTTTTATACCGACATGAGTATTATTTAAGTAATTTGCAGCACTTTCTCTAGAAGGAATAGTTTCTAGAAAAGTCATGTTGAAATCTTCTTTCCAACCTATAAAAGTATTATCTGTACCTCTAAATGATATATATAAAATATCTTCAGGTAATTCTATTGTAACTGCAGCGAACTGTTTTTCTTCTGTGAAATTAGTATCTGATTCAAAGTTGGCAAGAGTTAAATATTTATATCTTTCACTTACACAAAGTAATCTTAAAAGTTCTAAGTCTTCTTCTTTTTTTAAAGCTTTTTTATGATCTAATAGAGTCATATAAAGATTTCCAAGAGTTATTTTTTCATTTTTCTTTAAAATTAGTTCTAGTGGAAAATAAGAAATTCTTGAACAAATTAAATTATCAATTTCATTAAATGGAATAATAGAGAAGCTTAAATCTCCACGCCATTTTAAATAATCAAATATATCTCCCATAATATATTTCCTTTATTCTTGTTCTGTTACTTGTATATCTGGTTTTAGAGAAACTAGATAATCTTTTTGTTCACATTTTTCTAATTTTTGATAAGAAACTCCACAAGTATCAAACATTTTACGAGATGCCATATCTTTAGTTGTATCTTTATATTTATCAGATAAGAAAACAACTCTTTTAATTCCGGATTGGATAATCATTTTAGCACATTCATTACAAGGGAATAAGTCGACATAAATAGTTGCACCTTCAATATCTTTTCTACTTCCTCTATAATTTAAAATTGCATTTAACTCTGCATGACATACATATGGATATTTAGTTTCTAGTTCTTCTCCTTCACGAGCCCAAGGAAAGATATTATCACTAAATCCATTAGGGGTACCATTATATCCAATTGATATAATTCTGTTTTGTGAGTCTACTATGCATGCTCCAACTTGAGTAGATGGATCTTTACTTCTTGCAGCGGCAAGCTTAGCAACTCCCATAAAAAATTGATCCCAGCTTAAATAATTTTGTCTTTTTTTACTCATAATTACTGCCTCCTAAATATATTTTAACATATATTATATATTCTTTATATAAAAAAATATCAATTTAAATAAAATTCGACAAAATACTTATATTAAGTCATCTATACTGATTATGGTGATTAAAATGTTTAAAAAAATAATGTTTACTTTGGTATTTTCTATATCTTTAGGTGCTTTGTTTGGAATCTTTTTGCACAACAAACTCGAAGAGTCAGTTTTTGCTTTTAATGAGGGAGATAAACTTATATTTTTAAGAGAAGGAGTTTATACAGATAAAAAAGTATTAGAGGAAAATACTAAGAAGTTAGATCCTAAATTAATTGTTTATGATGATGATAAATATTATGTTTATGTTGGTATTACAACAAATGAGAAAGTTGCTAAAAAAATAAAAAGTATTTATGATGATATGGATATAGAAGTTTATGAGAAAGATGTTTATATAAGTGATGATACTTTTATTAATAATGTAGAACAGTTTGATTCTATAATCTTATCTTCTAAAGGTGATGATATTTTAACTGTTGAAGAAGTAGTTTTGTCTAATTATGAAGAAGTTTTTGGAAATGGAGCTTAAACTTTAAAAAAATCCCTATAATATAATTGGGAGGGAGTTTATGAATTATAAAATTAAAGAGTTACCAGAAGAAGAAAGACCAAGAGAGAGACTTCTTTTAGTTGGAAGTAGTAATTTATCTAATGTAGAGTTATTATCTATAATACTTAAGACTGGTACTAAAAATAAAAGTGTTAAAGATTTAGCTGTTGATATTATGAGAGAAGTTAAAGATATCTCTATGCTTAAAGATATGTCTGTTAATAAACTTAAAAACATTAAGGGAATAGGAGAAGTGAAAGCACTTGAGTTAGTTGCGGCAATTGAACTTGGTAGAAGAGTATTTAGACCTTGTAAAAGAAAGAAAATTGTCCTTACTAATTCTAAGAGTATTTGGGAGTATTCTAAAGATTTGTTTTCTAAAAAACAAGAGTGTTTTTACTGCTTATATTTTAATAATAAACAAGAATTGATAGAAAGGAAGTTGTTATTTATGGGAACTATTAATCGTAGTGTTGTACATCCAAGGGAGATATTTAAAGAAGCATATTTACTTAGTGCATCTTCTATTGTTTGTCTTCATAATCATCCATCTGGAGATGTAAGTCCTAGTAGTGAAGATATTAAATTTACTAAAAGCATAATGGAAATTGGGAGGCTTCAAGGTATACCAGTTGTTGATCATTTAATAATAGGAGAAGATAGTTATTATAGTTTTTATGAAAATATGAATATTTTATGATTGTAAGATGTTAAGAAATATATTATAATAATTACGAAAAAGGAGGATAATATGTATAGAAGACGTAAATATAGAAAAAATAAATTGTTTATCTTCTTTTTATGTATTGCAGTAGTAGTATTACTTTTTGTATCTTTTATGTTATCAAGAGAATATACTTTTGTGGAATCTTTACTTAAAGATATTTCTACTGTTACTTGTAAGGTTGTGATGTTTCCTTTTACTTATCTTAATGATGAAAAAGATGTTGATCAATCAGAGAGTTATATAATACAAAAAAATGTAAATGCATCTTTAGAAAAGGAAATAGAAGAGTTGAAGGAAGTACTTGATTTAAAGAAGACTATGACAGAATATGATGTTGTGAATGCTACTGTGCTTTCTAGAAATAAGAATTATTGGTTTCAAACTCTTAGTATAGATAAAGGTAGTAAAGATGGACTTAAAAAAGATCAAGTTGTAGTTACTCATGATGGTTTGTTAGGTAAGATTAGTAAAGTTAGTAGATACTCTTCTTTAGTTAAGTTAATAACATCAGATGATGTTAATTATAAAGTATCGGTATCTATTACAACTAAAAAGGGAGATACTTATGCAATACTTGGTGGATATGATAGTAAAAGTAAAACTTTAAAGGTAAGCGGTGTTTCTCGTGATAGTGGGATAGAGAAAAATGATACAGTAGTAACAAGTGGTATGGGAGGACTTTTCCCAAGAGGAATTTATATTGGTACAGTAGATCATATAGAAAATGATCAATATAATATTAGTAAAACATTATATATAAAAACAGAACAAGATTTTAATGATGTTCATTATGTTACTGTATTAAAGGAGAAAGATAAATGATACCTTATATAATAATTACAATATCTTTCTTTCTTGATGGTATTTTATCTAATTTCTTACCATATATGGAAGGGGACTTATCCTTTTTTACACCACTTATTACATTAGTTTCAATATTTTTAGTAGAAGAGTTTTTTGATCGTGAAGATAAAAAGTATTATATAACTGCTTTTGTATTTGGATTTTTATATGATTTGTTCTATACAGATTTATTATTCTTAAATGGATTTTTATTTTTATTTATTGCGTATGTTAGTAAATATATTTATAAGAATGAAAGAGTTGATTATGTTAGAATATGTTTTTATTTAATATTTATAATATGTTTATATGAACTTAGTGTTGCAGGACTCATAGTCATATTTAATGTAGTACCTATGAGTATAGAGAGAATTTTTTATAAGATTAGTCATTCACTACTGCTTAATTTAATTTATGGTGAAATAGTATTTTTAATAATAAGATTATTACCTAATAAATATAAAAGAAAAAGACTTAATTAATTAAGTCTTTTTAAAATAGTCCAGTAATTATACCATCTTTATCAATATTCATATTCATATAAGATGGATGTTTTGAAAGTCCTGGCATAGTCATTATATCTCCCATTAATACTACTATGAATCCAGCACCACTACAAAGTCTAACTTCTTTTACAGTAACATTATGGTTTTTAGGAAATCCTAGTTTATTAGGATCATCAGATATAGAATATTGAGTTTTAGCAATACAAACAGGTAAGTTTCTATATCCTAAATCTTCGAGTTTTTTTATCTGTTCTAAAACATTATCTTTATATATTACATCTTTAGCATGATATATTTCTTTAGAAATAATTTTTATTTTTTCTGTGATAGGTAAGTCTAAGTCATATAATAATTTAAAATCAGATTTTTTGTTACAAATATCTATTATTTTTTTAGCTAAATCAATTGAACCTTTTCCTCCTAGAGTATGAGCTTTAGAAATAGCAAATTCACAATTTAAGTTTTCTACATAATCTTTAACATATTCTATTTCTTCTTTAGTATCACTTATAAAATTATTAAGACATATGATTATGTTAGATGAGTATTTTTTCATATTTTCTATATGAGCTTCTAGATTACATATTCCTTTTTTTAGATAATCTAAATTTTCTTCTTGAAGATTTTCTTTTGTACATCCTCCATTATATTTTAGACTTCTAATAGTTGCATTTATGACAATACAATTTGGTTTTAAATTACCTATACGACATTTTATATCTAAGAATTTTTCAGCACCTAAGTCTGATCCGAATCCTGCTTCTGTAATTACATAATCAGCAAGAGAAAGGGAAGTTTTAGTTGCGATTATCGAATTACATCCATGAGCAATATTAGCAAAAGGTCCACCGTGGATAATTGCTGGATTGTTTTCTAGTGTTTGTACTAAGTTTGGTTTTATAGCATCTTTAAGTAAAAGAGTTAGAGCACCTTCTATTTTTAAATCTCTTGCGAAAATTGGTTTATCATCTTTAGTATAAGCAATTAAAATATTACCAAGTCTTTTCTTTAAATCCATTAAATCTGTACAAAGACATAAAATTGCCATTATTTCAGATGCGACTGATATATTAAAACCATCTTTTCTTTGAGTTTTATCTTTTCCAACAATTACTTCTCGTAGTGCTCTATCATTAATATCCATACAACGTTTAAAAGAAATTCTATCTTTATTTATGTTTAACTTGTTTCCTTGAAATAAATGATTATCAATGGCTGCGGATAATAAATTGTTACAAGCAGTTATAGCATGAATGTCTCCTGTAAAATGTAAGTTGATGTCTTCCATTGGAACAACTTGAGCATATCCTCCTCCAGCAGCACCTCCTTTAATTCCAAATACAGGACCAAGAGATGGTTCTCTTAGTGTTACAATACTTTTATAACCTAGAGAACATAGGGCATCATTTATTCCTATACTCATAGTTGTTTTTCCTTCTCCAAAAGGAGTAGGGTTAATAGAAGTTACTAGAATAAGTTTGGCTTTTTTGTTTTTAAATTTAGGATTAATTTTAGCTTTATATTTTCCATATAATTCTAAGTCATCTTCTTTAATATTTAATTTTTTAGCAACCTCATTAATATTTTTTAATTTTGTATTGTGTGCTATTTCAATATCTGATTTCATATTATCACCTCAAGTTAATTATAACACGTATTTGTAAAAGTTTTACATTTTTGATATAATTAGCACGGTGATTGTGTATGCAAAGAGTTCAAAAAGTTATTGCGGCAAGTGGTATTTGTTCTAGAAGACATGCTGAGGAGTTAATAAAAAGTAGAAGAGTAAGTGTTAATGATAAAGTAGTAGAGGAGTTAGGTTTTAAAGTATCTGATAAAGATATAGTAAAAGTAGATGGTATACCTTTAAAAAAAGAAGAGAAAGTATATTATTTACTTAATAAACCTAGAGGAGTTATTACTAGTAGTAAAGATGAGAAGAATAGACGTACTGTTGTGGATTTAATTGATGATGATAGAAGAATTTATCCAGTTGGTAGACTTGATTATGATACAATAGGAGTTTTACTTTTAACTAATGATGGAGAGTTTGCGAATATTTTAATGCATCCTAGTGATGATGTGGAAAAAGTTTATGTTGCAAAAGTTAAAGGAATGATTTTAAAGGATAAATTAAATAGTTTAAGAAATGGTGTTTTAATTGATGGAGTAATGACTAAAAAAGCAAATGTTAAAGTTATGAGATATGATAAGAAAACTAATATTTCAATGGTTAGAATAACTATTCATGAAGGTCGTTATCATCAAGTTAAGAGAATGTTTGAATCTGTTGGATGCGATGTTTTAAAATTAAAAAGAGAAAAAGAGTTTATATTTGATCTTGTTGGATTAAAATCTGGAGAATATAGAAAATTAACTCCTAAAGAAGTAGCGATTGTTTATTCTTTGAAGAAAAAATAAAAATATAACTAAAATTATCTTTTTTGAGTATAATATTAATGCATGTAATATGCTTGTAAAAATTGGTTTAATATTGATTTGATATTAATTCGATATTGATTCGATATAGGTTTGATATTGATTTGATATAGGTTTGATATTGATTTGATATAGGTTTGATATTGATTTGATATAGGTTTGATATTGATTTGATATAGGTTTGATATTGATTCGATATAGGTTTGATATTGACTATTAACTAAATTTATAGTATATTATTAGTGCATTAGAAAATGTTCTCGCTCCCGGATGGTGCGAGTAATAAATTATTCCGGTCGACAATGTTTCTCGCTCCCGGATGGTGCGAGTAATAAATTATTCCGGACGAAAATGTTATGAAGACTCTATTTATTGATAGAGTTTTCTTTTTGTATATGATATACTATTAATGGGAGTTGGTTCTATGAAAGTTAAAACAGGATATATTTATCATATTAAAGATGAATTTTTTGATATAGTTAATGATGAAAAATTAATGACTAATCATGAACGTGGGAAAAAACGTCCTACATATTTTACTATTAAAGATAAAGATATTTTATGGTTTATTCCACTTAGTAGTAAAGTTGAAAAATATAAAAAAATTATTGATCAAAAAAATAAAAAATATGGTCGCTGTGATACCATACTTATTAGAGAGATTTTAGGTAAAGACTCTGTTATTTTATTACAAAATGCTTTTCCTACTTTAGAAAAGTATATAGATCATGTACATTTACTTAATAATGGAAAACCTGCTAAAGTTGTTGAATCGCTAAAAAATGAAATATTAAAAAATTTTAAATATTTATTAAAATTAAAAAATAATGGTGTTGATTTGTTTTTTACTGATATTGATAAAATAAAAAAACAAATGCTTGAGGAAATTACAGCTTTAAATAAGTAATTATTATTCTATCTAAAATGGATAGAATTTTTTTGTTTAGTAAAAATATGTATAGAATATAAAATGTCAATTCTATTTTTTTGTTATGTAAAATATAAGTAAAATAATGTAAAACTCATTGCTTATGTAAAGTTTGTTTTGATATAATTGGTATGAGGTGTATACTCATGAAAATAAATATTAAAGATGTTTCTATAAATTATGTGCAGTATGGTAAAGGTAGTGATGTTGTGCTTCTTCATGGATGGGGACAAAATATTGAAATGATGAAGCCTATTGGAGATCCTTTATCTAAAAAGCATCGTGTTACTATACTTGATTTACCAGGGTTTGGTGAAAGTGGTGAACCTACTTATGCTTGGACTTTGGAAGATTATGCAGATATGTTAGAGGAGTTAATAAAAAGTTTAAAAATAGTTAATCCTATTGTTATGGGACACTCTTTTGGTGGAAGACTTGCTCTTATGTATTCACATAATCATCCAGTTTCAAAATTAGTTGTTTTTGCTGGACCTTGTACAGTTGATAATAGTAATAAAAGTTTAAAGACTAGAGTTTTAAAGAAATTATATAGTATAGATGCTTTAAAAAAAATTGGAGATGTTGCGAAGAATTATATAGGTTCTAGAGATTATAAAGCGGCTAGTCCGATGATGAGAGATATTTTGGTTAATACTGTTAATCAGGATTTAGTTGGTTATGCAAGAAAAATTGATTGTCCAACACTTCTAATTTGGGGTGATAGAGATAGTGAGGCTAAACTTAGTGATGGAGAACTTTTAGAAGAAGAAATGATGGATGCTGCTTTAATAGTTTTACCTGGTAGTCATTATGCTTATTTAGAGAATTTAGGACAAGTTTTAAATATACTTTCTAATTTTCTTGAAAGTTAATAAAAAAATGGTATATAATTAAAATGAAGGAGAGATAAAAAATGAGAATTAAAGTTGGAGTTATTTTTGGTGGAGAAACTGTAGAACATGAGGTTAGTATAATTACTGCAGTTCAAGCCATGAATGCTATGGATAAAGAAAAATATGAGGTAATACCTATTTATATTTCTAAAACACGTGAATGGTATACTGGAGATATGTTAAAAGATATTGAGAGTTATAAAGATTTTGGACTTATAAAGAAGTATGCTAAAAATGTTGTTTTATATGAGAAGAATGGTAATTATGTTTTACAATCTAAAGGTCTTATGAAAAAAGTAATTACTGATATTGATATTGCTTTTCCTATAACACATGGAACTAATGTTGAAGATGGTGTTTTACAAGGATATTTACAAACAATTGGAATTCCTTATGTTGGACCAAATGTTTATGCTGCAGCTGTTGGACAAGATAAAGTTTATCAAAAACAAATTTGGGGATGTAGTGATGTTCCTATAGTTAATTATACTTGGTTTTATGATAGTGATTATAAAAGGGATGCAGATGAGGTTATTAAGAAAATTTCTAAACTTAAATTCCCAGTTATTGTTAAGCCAGCAACTTGTGGAAGTAGTATTGGTATTAAAGTTGCTAAGACTAAAAAAGATATAGATGAAGCTGTTAGTGAAGCTATTCAATATGATAATAAAATTATTGTTGAAGAAATGGTTGATAATCTAAAAGAAGTTAATATTAGTGTTTTGGGAAATTATGATAGACAAAAAGTTAGTATTATAGAGGAAGTGTTATCAGAAGAAGATTTCTTAACTTATGAAGATAAATATTTAGGTGGTAAAAAAGGTAAAATGGGTGTTAAAGGTAAAGTTCCTGTTAAAGCTAGACCATCTAAAGGAATGCTTTCTTGTACTAGAACAGTTGCTAAACTTAGTGATAAAACTGCAAAAGAAGTTGAAGAGATTGCAGTTAGAGCGTTTAGAGCATTAGGAAGTAGCGGATGTGCTAGACTTGATTTTATGATAGATCAAAAATCTAAGAAAGTTTATTTAAATGAAATTAATTCTATCCCAGGAAGTCTTGCTTTCTATTTATGGGAACCTAAAGAAATTAAATATAATGAATTACTTGATGAAATGATTAATATAGGAATTAAAGATTATAGAAAAAGAAGTAGTAAGACTCATAGTTTTGATAGTAATATTTTGGAAGGAATGCAAAATGTTGGCATTAAAGGTGCTAAGGGTGGAATAAAAGGAAAACTTCAATAATGAAAAAGCATTTGAATTATAAAAATCAAATGCTTTTTTGTATATTAAAAAACAGATTAGTATTTACTAATCTGTTGATTTTTAATGGTGGACTGTTAGGGATTCGAACCCTAGACCCACTGATTAAGAGTCAGTTGCTCTACCAACTGAGCTAACAGTCCAATTTAACTAACACTTAAGATTATACAATAAAATTATTTATTTTACAATAATTTTTTCTTTTTTCTCTTTAAATATGTTATAACGTGTTATAATAAAATTGAAAGGTATGAGATGTATGGATAAAATAAAAAGATATAATCCAAGTTATGATAAAGGACTTTCTTTAGAAGAAGTTAAAAATAGATATCAAGATAATCTTGTTAATTTTGATCTTGATAAAAATACTAAAACTGTAAAAGAAATAGTTGTATCTAATATTATGACACTTTTTAATATTATTAATATTATTTTAGCAATCGCAGTTATTTGTGTTGGTTCTTTTAAAAATTTAACTTTTATGATAGTTATAATTACCAATACACTTATTAGTATTTTTCAAGAACTTAGAAGTAAAAAGACACTTGATAAGTTAAAAGTTGTCTCACAATCTAAAATAAAAGCTATTAGAGATAGTAAGGAATTATATATTAATCATGATGAAATAGTTTTAGATGATGTATTAGAGTTTTCTATTGGTAATCAGGTAGTAGTCGATTCTATTATACTTGATGGAATAGTAGAAGTTGATGAGTCTTTTATTACAGGTGAGAGTGATACTATTTATAAACAAAAAGGAGATATGCTTTTAAGTGGAAGTTTTATTGTAAGTGGAAAGGCAAGATGTAGAGTAGAGCATATAGGATATGATAATTATACTGCTAAGATTGCTAGTGATACTAAATATATTAAACCTATATCATCTGAGATAATGAGAAGTTTAAATAAGATAGTAAGTGCTATTTCATTTTTGATAATACCTGTTGCGATACTTTTATTTTCTAGACAATTATATATAAGTGGTAATAGTATTAGTAATGCTGTTGTTAATACAGTTGCGGCACTTATTGGTATGATTCCTGAAGGATTAGTACTTCTTACTAGTACAGTTTTAGCTGTTAGTGTAGTAAGACTTTCTCGTAGTAAAGTTTTAGTTCAAGATTTATATTGTATTGAGACTTTAGCTAGAGTAGATGTTGTTTGTTTAGATAAGACTGGTACTATTACTGAAGGTAATATGGAAGTTGTTAAATATGTTAGTGAAAAAGAAGATTCTCTTAAATGGATTGGAACTATTTGTAATACTTTAAAAGATGATAATCCTACTTCTAATGCTTTAAGAGATAAATACAAAGAAAAAGAAAATGTAAAAATATTAGATAAAATACCTTTTTCTTCTAGTAAGAAATATTCTGGTATTAAAACAGAAGAAGGAGTTTATGTAATAGGAGCAGCAGAGTTTATTTTAAATAAAGCTACTTTAAAGAAATATCAAAAACAAATAGATGAATATACAAGTGATTATAGAGTTATTGTCTTGGGCTTTTCTAAAAGTGAGAAACTTAGCAAAGTAGAAGTATTAGGATTTATATTACTTCAAGATAAGATTAGAGAAGAAGCTCATGATACTTTAAAATATTTTAAAGACCAGGGAGTTGATTTGAAAATAATTTCTGGAGATAATCCTAGAACTGTTTTGAATATTGCCAAACGTGCTGGATTTAAGGAGGATGCTAAAGAGTGTGATGCTACTTCTCTTAAAAGTAAAAAACAGATTTATGATGCAGTAGAGAAGTATGATATTTTTGGAAGGGTTACTCCTGAACAAAAGAAAAATTTTGTAATTGCTCTTCAAAACTTAGGACATACAGTTGCAATGACAGGGGATGGAGTAAATGATGTTTTAGCATTAAAAGAGGCTGATTGTTCTATTGCGATGGCATCGGGAAGTGATGCTACTAAAAATGTTAGTCAACTTGTTTTGTTAGATTCTAATTTTGCATCTATGCCTAAAGTGGTTAGTGAAGGTAGAAGAACAATCAATAATATTCAAAGAAGTGCATCACTATTTTTAGTAAAGACTATATATGCAACTATATTATCTATAATGTTTATATTTATGGATATGACTTATCCTTTTATACCTATTCAACTTACACTTGCTAGTGTTGTTACTATTGGAGTACCATCATTTATATTGGCACTTGAACCTAATGAGTCTGTAGTTAAAGGTAGATTCTTGGATAATGTTTTGAATAAAGCTATACCACCAGCTATTACAATAGTTTTAAATATATGTATAATTGTTTTAGCAAGTAATATTTGTAATTTATCAACTTCTGCAACATCAACACTTTCTGTTACTATAGTAGGATATACTTCATTTATATTACTTTATAAAATAAGTAAACCTTTAAATCCTCTTAGAACATTTTTAATTATTTCTATGTTTGCGACTTTTGTATTTGGTATAACTTGTTTACCTGAATTGTTTTCGTTTTCTAAATTTGATTTCATTATGATATTAATTACTATAGTGTGTATGATAATGTCTCATGAAATATATAAATTAGCAGAAAATACTCTTAATGATTTACATAAGTTGATAGATAAGTTTAAAAATAAAAAAGTATATAATAATTAATAAAAAATAATATCCTTAAGATTGGATATTATTTTTTATATACAAGGTCAAAAATAAGGTCAAAAAAAATAAAAACCCTTAATTTATAAGGGTTAAATAACAATTGGTGACGAGTACGGAATTCGAATCCGTGAATGCTGCCGTGAAAGGGCAGTGTGTTAAGCCACTTCACCAACTCGCCATCTGGCGCCTCAACTAGGACTTGAACCTAGGACCCCTTGATTAACAGTCAAGTGCTCTAACCAACTGAGCTATTGA
>CANRNO010000007.1 GCA_947632065.1 uncultured Bacilli bacterium
GAATTGGTAGACGCACAGGACTTAAAATCCTGCGAGAATCAACCCTCGTGCCGGTTCAAGTCCGGCCTTAGGCACCAGTTAGAATATAGTCGAATTTTTTTCGATAATTATATATAAGTCAATCTGATAATAGGTTGATTTTTTTGTTCATAATTATATTGACGTACATCTGTTTTATAAGTATAATTGATTTGGGAAGTAATATTTAAAATGTATTTAAATTATTTTAACAGAAGACAAGTAAATAAAAATGGAAAGGAGATTAATATGTCAAAAGATTTAATTATAAGAAGTTCTAGTGCTGAATTTTTAATATTTGAAAATCAAAAAAAAGAAAAAGGAATAGAAGTTAGGTTTGAAAATGGAGATTTATGGCTTACTCAAAAATCTATTGCTTCTTTATATAATGTTGATAGAACTGTTATTACAAAACATTTAAAAAATATATATGAAAGTTTTGAATTAAACGAGAGTTCAACTAGTGCAATTTTTGCACTAGTTCAAACTGAAGGAAAAAGAAAAATTGAAAGGAAAATTAATTATTATAATTTAGATGCTGTAATATCAGTTGGTTTCAGAGTGAATTCTTCAAAAGCAATACAATTTAGAAGATGGGCTATTTACATACTAAAAGAATTTGCTAAAAAAGGTTATATCATCGATAAGAAAAGAATGGAAAATGGAGTTTTCTTTGATGAAGATTATTTTGAAAGTCTACTTGCAGAAGTTAGAGAAATTAGACTTTCAGAAAGAAAATTTTATCAAAAAATTACAGATATATATGCAACAGCAATTGATTATGACAGAAATTCTCCTACAACTATTAATTTTTTCAAAATGGTACAAAATAAGATGCATTATGCAGTAAGTCATAATACAGCAGCAGAAATAATCTATAATCATGCTGATTCTAAAAAAGATAATATGGGCCTTACAAATTGGAAAAATTCTCCTTCTGGTAAAATATTAGAAACTGATGTTGTTATTGCCAAAAATTATCTAAAAAAGGAAGAATTAGAAGGATTAGAACTTATTGTTTCATCATTTTTGGATTTAGCTGAATCAAGAGCTAAAAGAAATATTCCAATGACCATGGAAGATTGGAGTAATTTATTAGATAAGTATTTACAGTTAGATAGTAGAATGCTTTTAAAAGATGCTGGTAAAATATCTCATGAAATAGCTTGCAATAAAGCATTAACTGAATTTGAGAAATATAGAATTAAACAAGATAAATTATATAAATCAGATTTTGATTTATTAATTGAAGAATCAAATAATATAAGTTAATGAAACAAATAAAAAGATTATGTGATTAGGAAAATTAATTGAAAATAGTTCTAAAATATATTATACTAATATTGACAATGGTAGATTACAAATCTTTCGTTAGTGAAAAAAAGTTGTAGATAACTACTCACTTGCACCAAATGATATTTAACCCTTTATAATAAAGGGTTTTTCTTTTGGCATAAGAATTAAATGAAAGTTCAGCTCATAAGTTTATTTTTTTAGCATATAATAATATAAGAAATACTTGACGTACGTAAAAAAGTACGTTATAATTAATGTGAGGTGATATAAATGAGTACAATAAATATAACAAATGCTAGAGCAAATTTATTTCAATTAGTTTCTGATGTAAACGTTGGCTTCAATCCTATTACTATTGTCAATAACAAAGGAAAAAATGCTGTTTTAATTTCTGAGGATGAATGGAAAAACATAGAAGAAACATTATATCTTTCTAGTATACCTGGGTATGTAGATGATATTAATAAAATAAGAGAAAAAGAAAACTGGGATAATGCTAAGGAGTATAAAAAAGATGAAGAATGGTAATTCCTATAAAATTAAGTTTTCTAAAAAAGCAGAAAAAGATAAGACTAAATTAAAAAGTTCTAATCTTGATAAAATTTGTAAAAATATTTTAGATTTAATGATGGAAGATCCTTTCTGTTATCCACCATCTTATGAAAAATTAACAGGAGAATTATTTGGATTATACTCTAGAAGAATTAATAGACAGCATAGAATTGTATATGAAGTAGATGAATCAAAAAAAGAAATTCATATTTTAAGAATGTGGACTCATTATGAAAAATTATAGTAAATTACTTCTAAATTATGTTGTACTAGTATTATTAATGCGAGATTATAGTGTAAAAGGAGTTGTAGATAACTACTCACTTGCACCATTAGAAATTAAGGGCTTTTAAGTCCTTTTTTTAAGTTTATACAACTAATTTAATTAGTTGTTTTTTCTTTGTTAATTCTGTTGACGAGTGACTTGTAAAAATGTTAAAATACATATATATTGAGGAGGAGAAGTTATGAAGAAAAAAACATGGAAAGGTTTAAGTTTAGTAGCGTTTTTAACTACTATTATGTGTGTGTTTGGTTTTACTTTAATGCACGAAGTTAAAGCTGAACCTACAGAACAATGGGTTGAGCCGGGTGCAGGTACTTTAAAAGAAGCAGTAGAAAGTGCACCTCAAGGTGCTATATTAAAACTTAGAGCTGGTTCTTATACTGGTAAAACAGATACGTATGGTAAAGAAATAGAAGAAGAAAAAATAGTTCATGTAAAACATTCTATTACGATTGATGGTGCTGGTATGTTTGATAATGTTGGTGCTAGAAATTCGATGTATACAACAGTTTCTGTACCATTTGTTATAGAAGCAGATACAGAAGATGGTAAAAATCCAACGGTTACTTTTAAGAATTTTTCATCAAGTAATCAATCTGTGCCACATGACTTTGTTCTTGTAAAAGTAGAAAAACCAACTAATTTAAACATGGAAAATGTAGAAAATTGGGGAATTGCAAGAGATTTACATGTAAAAGGTGCTGGTTCACTTTTATTAGATACTGGAGCAAATGGTTCTGTTGTTAACTTGAATAGAACACTTTTAGATAGATTTGGAACATCATTTGGAATTGATGTTAAATCTTCTAATACGACAATAAAGGTAGAAAACAATTCTGCTGTTTATGGAAGAACTGCTATTAATCTTGATGGTGGTAGCGGTAATAATATTAGTATTAGTGATTCTAGGATAGAAGGACGCGATATATATAATACAGATGCTAATGTTATAGAATTTAATAATCAAAGTAATACTAGTCTTAATATTAGTAATTGTAATATTAATGGTAATAATCCTTCTGGGGATTCAACAAGTAATGTTGTTTATTTCAAAGGTAGTAATAGTGGAGTAACAGTAAATTTAAAAGATGTTAAAATCACAGAAAATAATGATGCAGATAAGAGTACAATATTTAATTTTGGAGAATCTACACACATTAATAACAATGTTATTACTATGAATAATAGTTCTAGTATTACCTTTAAAGAAGGAAATTTAAGTTTAGATAATAAATACAATAAAAGTGATAAATATGCTGTTGTTGGTATTTATGATAAAGAGGGAAATAGCGAGATAAAAGTTTATGATAATGATACTGCTATTAAAGAGTTAGAGTCTAAATCAAGTTTAGAGGGTTATAAGTTTAAAGGTTGGTTTAAACAGTATGATGGTGCTACTACTTATAGTGAAGAGTATGTAAAAGATCCTGACGATGGTTATCCTAAAGCAGCTAGTAATACTAATATGGATTTATATCCTAAGTTTGTAAAAGAAGTTAAAGTAACTATCGGTAAAGAAGGAAAACCTCATACAATCGAAGAGGGACAAACTCTTGATGATATACTTGATGTAGATACTGAACTTGAGGCTCTAAAGAAAGAAGGGCAAAACTTAAAAGGATATATTATGCATGGTGTGACTGGTAGTAGTATGTCTGTTACTGCTAAAACAGTTGAAGAATTAAAGAAAATCAAGATAACTGAAGATGTTACTGTTGAGGCTGTTCATACTGTTACATTAACTGTTAATGATAAAGAGTTTGAATTAGATTCAGGTGATACTGTTGAAAAAATAGAAACTCATGATGGTTATACAGGAACAAAAGCAGAATATAAGAGTGCTAAATTAAATAACAAAGATGATTTACATTTTTCTAGATTAGTATATGATGGTACTAAAGATACATTTGATGAAAATACTCCTATTACTTCAAATACTAAAGTTATTACAAAACATTATGCTGTTGTAACTTTAGGTAGTGATAGTGAGACTAAATATAGAGTAGAAGAAGGAGAGAAAATTTCTACTGGTACAAAATATCTTGATGATAATACTAAATTAGTTGATACTTTAAAGGCTATTAAAGAAGCACCAGTTGAAGATAAAAGTTTTTCTAGATTTGTAGATAGTGATAATACAACTATAAATCTTGAAGGGGAAGAAGAAAGTAAAATAAGTAAAGATACTAACATAAAAGCAATTTATAGTATTAAGGTACAAATTGGAGAAAATGATCCTTTTACAATAGATGAAGGTGGAAGTTTAAAAGATTTAAAAGAAGATGCTAAAATAGAGGGACAACTAAATGCATTAGTGGATGCTGTAAAAGATAAAACATTTACTGGATTTTGGGTTTCAGTTACTGGAAAAGAAGATAAAGAATTAGTAGAATCTAGTGCGGTTAGTCCAGATGATGCTATTACAACAATACTTGAAAAAGCACTTTCAAAAAATACAACTATTTATGCAGACTTTCAAGCGAAAGTTACAATATGTCCAGATAAGAGTTGTGAAAGTGATAAAAAAGAATTTACAATAGATTCCGGAAAAACATTAAAAGATGTCGAAAGCAAATATCCTACAGATTTTGAAAAAGCAAAATATCAAAAATATTCTGGTCAATCTGGAAAAGATGATAGATTTTCTAGATTTGTAGATATTGATGGTACTACATTTGAAGAGACTGCAGAAATTGAAAAAGATATTACTTTAATTCCAAAATATTATGCTTATGTTACAATTGATGATGAAAGAAAAAATGTTAAAGGACAATATAAAGTTGAAGAAGGTAAGTCTATAAGTGATATTGAAACAGATGAAGGGAAACTTGCTTTAGCAACCTTAAGATCAAATATAGAAACACTTGATGATGATACAGGAGAAGGAGAAGAGTTACATTTTGATAAACTTGTTGATAGTAATGGAAGAGATGTTGATACAACTGTTACTGGAGATATTACTATTAAAGGACTTTATCATTATGATGTGGATATAATTGAAGATTATGATGATCCTCATAACACTAGTGGTGTAGATGGACATGAAGGATTTGCTGGATTTATAGTTTATAGAAATGAGAATTTAAAAACCTCAAAAGAATCTGATGGTCAATTAGAAAAAGTAAATGCTGCTTTAGATAAATTAATGGCATCTGTTAATAAAGATGATACTAGAAAGTTTAAGGCTTATAAAGAGACTAATACTAATAAGATATATGATAGAGATGCTCTTTTAGATGAAGTGTTTAATTATCATATTAATATTAATGCTTTAGTAGCATACAAAGTTAAAGTAGGAGAAGATGTAGAAGACTTTGTTGTTGAAGGAGATACTATTAGTAATAGTGAAAGTAATCTTTTAGTAGATGCAATTAATAATTTAAAAACTGTTAGTAATAAAGAATTTGATAAGTATGTAATTAATGAAGAAGAAAAAGATGATATACCTGTAGATACAGTAATTAATGAATATACTGAAATTAGTGCTAAATATAACGTTAGAATTAAAATAGGTGAAGATGATGATACAGGTTATTTAATACCTGAAGGTAAGACATTGTCTAGTTTACCTCCAGAAGAACAAACAGAAGTTAAAGAAAAACTTGAAGCTTTACAGAAAAAAGAAGGATTTAATTTTGATGGTTATAGTGTTGGTGAAAAAACAGTTGATGATGTAATGAAGAAAGAATTTAATCAAAACACTACAATAGTTCCTAAATTTAATATTATTGTCACAATAAATTGTCCTAATAATGTTTGTAGTGAAAATGGTCAAAAGACTTTCCAACTTGCAACAGGAGATACAATAAAAACAATTGATGATACAGAATTAAATAAAATTAAAAATGCTGAAAAAGAATCTAAGAAAGTATTTAATAGATTTGTAGGTGAAGATGGTAATACATTTAGTGAAGATACTCAGTTTGAGAAAAATACTACTTTAACTGCAAAATATGCTTATGAAGTAACTATTGATGTTGATGATGATACTAAATATAAAGTAGAAGAAGGTACTGCTATTAATGATGAAATTAATGCAAAATTAAAAGCAAAATTAGATGAATTAGAAAATGTTGAAGGTAAGACATTTGATAGATTTATTAATGCAGACACTAGTGAGTCAATAGATAGAACAGTCGCAGGACAAATTAATAAACCTACAAAAATAAAACCTATTTATAGTGTTACAGTAACTATTAATGGAAGTGAATTTAAAGTAGATGAAGGTGGAAGCCTAAAAGATGAGGGTGCTGTTAAAAATGCTCTTGATGCTTTAAAAGATGCTTCTGGTAAAGAATTTGATAAGTATGTAGTTGATGGCAAAGAAGAGTTAACTAGAGAAGCATTATTAGAAAAGAAATTTAATTCTAATGCTTCAGTTACTGCTAAATATAATGTTAGAATTAAAACAAAAGAAGATGATGCAGGATTTTTAATTCCAGAAGGTAGTAAGTTCTCAGATATTACAAAGGATAAATTAGAATCTGTTACAAAAACTTTACCTGAAGGTAAATCTAGCTTTGCATACTTTGTAGATGAAAGTGGTAGTAAAATAGATGATAATTATACATTTAATAATTCTATGACTATTACTCCTAAATATAATGTAAAAATTACTATTGAGGGAATTGGATATACAGAAGTATTAGAAGGTAGTAAATTATTTAGTGCTACAGAGTTAATTGATAAATTAAATAGTAATTCTGATAAAAGATTTAATTCGTTTGAAGATGGTACAACTTTAGAATCTACAGTTGATAAAAGTATTGATTTAGTTCCTTTTTATGAAATCGATATAACTATTAGAACTGGTAATGAAGAGAAGAAGTATACATTTGTCTTAAAAGATGATAATGAAGATGGAGTTCCTGTAAGTAGTTTAACAACATGTGGTGATAAGCATTTAAGATTTGAAGAAAATGGAGAAAAAGTAGATGAGTCTACAAAGTTTAATAAACATACTAATCTTGTTGAAATATATAAGGTAGAAGTAACTGTTGATGGAGAAACATTTACTTTTGAATCTGGTAATACACTTTCTTCTAATATATTAAGTCCTGAACAAATGGGAATATTAAATGGAAAATTAAGTGCTTTAAGGACTTCTCTTGATGGTATTAGAGGATTTTCTAGATTTGTTGATAAACAAACAGGAGAGACTATTGATGAGAGAGATTTTAAATTTATTCAAGATACAGAAATAATTCCTAAATATAATGTAATTCTTACTGTTGTTAGAAAAGATGATAATGGTAATGAAATAGATGTTGTAGAGATTCAATTAGGTGAAGGATTAACTATTTCTGAACTTAAAGAAGAAGAATATAAAAAATTACAAGAAAAGTTAGATGAAGTAGTAAAAGAATTAGAAAAAGAAGGTAAAGTTAATTGGGCATTTTCTAAATTCTTAGATGAAGAAGGCAATGAGGTAGATCTTAAAAATACTAAGATTGATAAAGATTCTAAATTAATTGCAGTCTTTGAAGAGAAAAAGCCTGATACTCCTGATTTAGGAGAGATTACTGGTAATAATTCTAATAATGATAAACAACCTTCTAAAGTAGCAGTTCCTGATACTGCAGGAGGGGAAAATAATATAGTTACTACTATAATAGATGTTATATTATTTATGTTATCTATACTTCTTATTAGTGGACCTGTTGTTATGTATAAGACAATTAAGGTTAAAAATAAATAATTATAATTAAGAGAGCTTCAATTGAAGTTCTCTTATTTTTTTTGAAAAAAATAAAAAACTTTCAATTAACTAAATTGAAAGAAGTAAGAGAAATCAATTTAATAAAATGCTTAAATGAATTTATTAAATTCATTCTTTTTTTGTTGTTAATTATATAAAACATGTGTTTGACTATGTTTTTTTCTTATGTTAAAACAATTGTAATCTCTAAAGAAAGGAAAGTGGTGTTATGATTAAACTAAGAGATTATAATATTGATTATTTATATGATAAAAAATTAAAAAAAGAAGGAAGGATAGAGTTAATTAATCCAAAGGATATAGGTGATAATAATAAATTATCTATTGTATCAGATACTATGTTTAAAACAATGTTTTTTAATGAGGATAGAATAAAATATTCATCTAAGTTACTATATTATTTTGTAGATGTAAGTTATGAAGAGTTATGTAGGAATTTAAAACTATCAAAAGAATTACTTGATAAAGATAATTATTATGAAAAAGGACAAAGAGTAGATTATGTAGGGAGAATAAAAGATACATATTTAAATATAGAAGTGAATAATTCAACAAATCCAGATGTAATGAGAAGGAATGTATTATATGCATTTAGATTAATGAATAAAAATAATAAAATAGGAGTTAGTAATAGAGAAATAGGAAAAACACAAGCAATACAGATAAATATAAATAATTTTGCATTTGTAGGAATAGATAAAGTAATAGATGTATATACGATACAAAATAAAGATAATATAGGGCTTATAAATAGTCCAATAATAATACAAATATACTTGCCAAACTTAATAGAAAAATTATATAATAAGGTGTAGAGAAGTTAAGTGAGATAGAAAGATTACTACTAGTATATGTAATAAGTGATATAGATACTTGTAGGAAGGTAAGTATAGGAGATGTTATAATGGAAGAGTTTATAAAAGATGCCAAAGATGCAAGTCGAGAAAATGATACATTAACATCATATGATAAAGAGTGGGAAACTAAGTTATGGGGTCGTGAAGAAGGAAGAGAGGAAGGAATAGAAGAAACAAAAATAAACATAGCAAAAAATATGTTAAAAAAAGGAATGGAAATATCATTAATAAGTGAAATTACAGATTTATCAGAAGAGGATATAAAGGATATTAAAAGTAAAGAATGAGAGTGTAAAAAACTTTGTGTAAAGTTACCATCTATGGTAATAAAGATATTAGAGACTATATCAGTCTCTTTTTTGATAATCTAATATTATCATAATTAATTAAATTTTCAAATATCATTTTAATCGATCTGGATATAATATATTAAGTTCATTATATATCATATCCCAATTTCTATATCTCGTTGTCCATTTCTTTTCAATATTCTTAGTAGCTAAATATAAACTTTTCATTAAAGAATTATCTGTTGGAAATACTCCTTTTGTTTTTGTGTATTTACGATAAGAGGAGTATGTAAATATTTTTATTATTAAATGGTTTCGTATTGAAGTTCTCTTATTTTTTAATAAAAAGTGCAGAAGCTTTCTGCACTAATTTTTGTTGTGTAATATTTTTATATTGATAAAGTTAAATATATTTAAGTATTTTTATTATTAAATGGTTACGCTTAGTAGTTTTGATAATACCAATATATTTGAATTTACCAACTCTTTTAACACTGAATATATCATTCTCTTTTAATTTATAAGATGTGTCTTTTAAGAAATCATAGTTAAGTATGATTTCTTTATTTTTTTTCATATCTTTAATATATTTTCTTCCAGTTTTACATAAAGTAGATATAACAGTATCTATTCTATTACTAGATACATTTAATTCTATTTCTTCATATGATCTTTCATAGTTTTTAAAAGTATCAGATGGTAATTCTATAAGTTCTATTTTATTGTTTCCAATTTTTAATAGATTGCTTTTAAAATAGTTTTTAAAGGATGTTAGAACATATACATAATATTTATTATCTATAATTAAAATATCTCCAAATACTTCGTTTGTTATACCTAAAGAGAATATACTACCTAGGATATCTTGATGCCTTAATTTCTTTTTTGATTTTATTTCATATAAAGTTATTTCTGGTAGAGAATTTTTGTAAAAGATATTTTTTTCACTATCTTTATATGGATAAAAAATATTATATTCATCTTTTTTTAATTTTCCTTTTAATTCTTTTTGTTCTTTTGGATCAAGAAAAAAAGTATATTGTCCATTATTTAGTCTATTTAAATTTTTTTGAATTTTATACATAGTAAGTACCTCTTTAAATAATATTTTAACATATTAATAAAAATAGTGAAATTTCTATGGAAAAAACTTGACTTTTTTAATTTTTGGTATAGAATAGAAAGCAATTTCGTATTTTGAATTGAGAAGAAAACTAGATAAAGTAAAAAGTAGAGGGAGATGTTCGGTAATGAATTGGAAAAATATGAAAAGTTTGTTATCTAATGCATTAGATAACAATAAAGATATCTTTATTAATCATAAAAAGACTATTATGATTGCCATAATATTTTTTGTGGTTGCTTATTTTTTTGGGTTTGCAACTATAATAACTAAGTACGCAAGTGTTGCGAATCTTTCGTTTTTCGCTGGTGAAACAAATTATAATCGTACTGCTGATCCAAATACAATGGAA
The DNA here is from genome assembly GCA_947632065.1 of uncultured Bacilli bacterium. Lineage (GTDB taxonomy): Bacteria > Bacillota_I > Bacilli_A > RF39 > UBA660 > CANRDQ01. The sequence continues at coordinate 10,493 of CANRNO010000007.1, forward strand.
GATTATTTGGATGATGACGTTTTAGGAATTGATAAAAGTTCTAGACATGCTGGTCGTATATGGACAGATAAAACTGTATTTGCAAAAAATTATCGATTTACTGAATCAGAAAAAGATTATAAGGATGATGATCCTAACTTAAGATTTTTAAATGATACTTTAACATTGAATGCAAAAGATGATGGTTCTACTAGTACTGTTAAAACTAATACTGATTTCTTACATGTATTTTCTGCTGTAGGGTCAAGTCAAGTTGTAGATCAATATACTACTCAACCACTTGATGTTGTATTACTTTTAGATATTTCTAGTTCTATGACACGTTTAAATGGTGGAACTACAATGGATACTAATGATTCATTACATCAAGTTATATCAGAAGCAAATGATTTAATTAATCAGTTGATGGGAAAAGATTCGAGCCATACTGTTAGTCCACTTAATCGTGTTGGTGTAGTTGTGTATGGTGGAGGTGTACAAAAATTATTACCACTTAAACATTATTCTTCATTAACTGATGGTATTTATATGACTATTTCTGGTAAAGAAAATAAAACACCTGATGAGGGTCAATTACCTACTGTATATTTTCCTAAAATTAAAAGTACAGTAAATGAGAATTCTACAGTGGAAACTAAAGTTATGCGTGCAGATTCTACTTATCTTCAAGGTGCTCTTTATGAAGGTATGGAAATGCTTGCTAATGAAAAAGATACTACTTATGAAAATAAGGCTACAGGTCAAATAGAATCACGTATGCCTGTTGTTATAACATTAACTGATGGTGCTACTAATATTGTTAGTGCTACTAAAACTACTTATAATCCAGAAAATAAGGATAATGAAATAACAACTAGTCCTGATAGTTATGATTGGTGGGAACCTTATGATGGAATAATAAAAACTGCATCAGGAGATTATGCTCATCCTGGTACTAATCCGATTTATGCCAATTGTAATGATGGTACTGGTAAGAGGGGTAGAGAAACTGAGATAGAAGCTATTTCAACCAGAACTGTATCTAATTTGTTACTTGCAAGTTATTATAAAAAGAAAATAGAGAATCATTATGGTATAAAAATGAAAAATTATTCCATTGGATTTAACATTAAAGGTCTTGGTGGACCTAATGGTGATTATCCAGGAGAACAACTTCTTGCCACTCTTAATCCAAAAGAATATTTTAATCCAGAAAGAACATTAACAGATTTTTCGGCTGGAGGAACTAAAGCAAAAGCAGAAATTGATGCGTCACGTACGGCTCTTGAAGACTATGTAGAAGGGAATGAGCCTAGTTTAGATTTCCCAAGGGGCGGAAAAAAATATACTTGGGCAGGTAATGATTCTACTGCCAGTTTTACATGGAAACATCCTGAAGATAAAGACAATGATTTAACTAAATTTGAAGATGTTTATTATATAGATAAATATTATACTGCTGATAATAATGATATTGCTAATATTTTTGATAGTATTTTTGAAGAAATATCAGGTTCTAAATTTAATCCAATTGATGGAGTAAATGATGCTGGTGTTAACAATTCACTTTTATATATGGATCCAATTGGTGAAAATATGGAAGTTAAGGATAATGGAGTTACAATAGGTAAAGATAATTATGATATGAGTCTATTATTATTTGAAAAGATGCATGGTCTTGTCAAAGCAGGTATATATGATTATAAATTTAATAGTACTCATCGTGGTCCTGATCATAATTCTAGTGAAGGTAGTTTCCAAGAAGGTTGGTACGATAAAGATGGAAAGTTTAATGGTGAAGAAGGTAGTTTTGAAAATGGAGATACTTATTATTTTAGTATAGATACTATTAGAAAATATGTTTCTACATTAGATGATGAAGAAGATTCCCTAACTAATCAAGAAAAGAATACAGTTTATAAAGTTTATCGTTTTGCTGATAGTCAAGAGGAAAGACTTAAGAAAGTTAATAATCCTTGTTATGAGGCTTCTGAAGATTCTGAAGATGTTCAAGATTCCCCATATTCATATTCATTAAGTGATATACGTGTATGGATTGAAGATACTGGAGACTTTGTTGATGAACAAAGTGGAGGAGCAATTGATTTAGGTTATAATGAAGCTCTTTATATTAGTATTCCAAAGAATGCTTTACCAATTTTAACTGCTAACATCTCAATAGGTGTAGATGGTAATATTACTTATAAAAACGATGTTGATTATATAAAGAATATGGGTGACTCTTTAAAATCAACACATGTTACACCACTTAGATTATTTTATGGTGTTGGTGTTAGTAATAATGTTTTAACAGATGATGGATTAGATATTGATATTGCTAAACTTGATAAAGAGTATATTGAACATCATACAGATGAAAATACTGGAGACATTTATTTCTTATCTAATTATTATAGTAATACTGGATATAGTGATTATGTTTCAGATACATTTAATAGTCGTAGTAGAGGAGATGCTAATAGTACATTTTCTCCTTCAACAGACAATCGCTATTATGCTTTCCAAAAACCAATTATTTTATATAAAGTAGATGATAATGAGTTACAAAAAGATGCAAATGGAAATGTATTATATCAAGAAAAAACTTTAACAGGTGAATATTATGATAATTTTATAAAAAATCATAGTGAAAAAGTTATAAAAGATGGAAGTATGAGTTCTAATTCTTGGTATTGGATAGTTGGAGATTATTATACTAGTGATGGTAAAACTGCTCATATTGCTGTTACTCGTAAAGGTAGTGAATTTGGTAGTGCTATAGGTGGAGAAGATGGTAAAATTAAATCTGGAGAATACTTGGTTTGGTATAATCCTACTGGAAAAGGACTTACTCAGGATAATATTAGAGAGTATGATGTAGAAAAGCCAACTCCACCAGATAAAAGTGGAAATTGGGTAATTGCTACTAAACCAGGTGGACTTCGTGTTGGTGATTTAGGTCAAATGGTTACATCTAAAGAACAAAATGTTACAAGTTCTGCTTATAATGTATATGTTCCAACAATAAGTTCAAATACTACAAATAGTAATATTATTATAGATAATTATCATGGAAATAATGGTAGAATTGTTATTCCAAATAAGTTATTACAAGTTACTAAGGAAGTAGAAGAAGATGGTGGAAAAAATGATCCTAATAAAGAGTTTAAATTTGAAGTTAGAATAAATAAATATGTTGGAGATCATGATGCTATTGTTCTTGTAAAAAATCCTTATTCTAAAGAATGGCAATTAAAGATGGATTCTATTGATGTAGTAACTAATAATCAAGGATTATTACAAACAGAAGGACATGGAGATGCTACACTTGCAACTGTACCTCGTGATGGTAAAGAGTATTATGTATATGTAGGAGCAAGTGCAGATGGTTCTGAGGAAAATATTAGACCTTTATATAAAGATGCTGGTAATAATGAACTTGGTAATAATCAAAATGCAGTTGAAGGTGCTGGTAGAACTGTATATGTTAGTAAAGAAGATTATGAAACATTGAAACCTAATGAAAAAAATAATATGAGATATGGTATTGCTGATGATAACAATAAAACTGGATCTGTTGATTATTGGGTTGATAAAGTATATTTAATTCCAAAAGATGAAACTACTAATATAGATAGTTGGACATTTAATGCAGAAACAGCAGACAGTTTATATAAAACAGAAGAACGATTTGTAATTTCTCATTTAGATTCAACAAAAAATGGAATTAATCAACTTACATCAGATTATGCAACAAAATCAGTATATCTAACAAAAAAAGTATATTTTGGTTATGATAAAGATCATATGCCATCAGATACATCTACTATACCAAAAGACTTTACTGGAACAGAAGAAGATTGGAAATGGGTTACAAACCCTGAAAATGCTAATAAAGCAAGCTTTACTTTAAAAGCAGATGAAGGATTAGAGTTTGTTGGAATTGATGATGAAAATGATTATGATGTTTCAGTTGTTGAAGTATTAGATGGAAAAGATATAGATGAAGGTTATGGATTTAATAGAGTAGAAGATCATGAATCTAACACAAAAGAACATGAAGTAGAAGATAGAGAGGATAATACAACTGGTTATAAAGTATCAGGTAAAATAGCTGATAGAGTAGAAGAACATTACATTAATACTTATCGTGCTAATTATGATTTAACTTTAAGTAAAACAATTATGGGAAGTTTAGCAGATGAAAATCAAGAATGGACTTTTATAGTTAAATTAACTCCAGAGGAGTTTGAAAACTTTAAAACAGAATATGTTTATCAAACTTGTACATTAAATAAAGAAAATACATTAGTGTGTGATGATAAAACAGAAAGTAAGGTAACATTTGGACTTAAAGAAGATGCAAATGGAAAGTATTATGAAGGTTCTATTACGTTAAAAGCTGGAGAGATATATAGAATTAAAAATATTGATTATAAATGTAAATATGAAGTAGTTGAAGATGAGGCTAATGAAGATGGTTATGATACTACATTTAGAACTAGTGAAGGTTATGATGCTAATACAGGCGTTATGAGTCAGGATAGAAATGTAGGAATTATTAATGCTAAGTTTGCTCCAGTTGATTTATCAGTTGCTAAGACAGTTAAGGGAAGTTTAGGAGATACTTCTAAAGATTGGTCATTTAAAGTTACATTAATTCCAGAAGATGGTTATGTAATAAAAGATAGTTATAAATATGTAATAAAAGATAGTTATAAATATGAAGGTTCTAAATCTGGTGAAATGCAATTTGTTAAAAATGATGATGGAACTTATAGTAGTGAATTTACATTAAAACACGAACAGAAAATAACTATTAAAGATTTACCAGAAGGAATCAAGTATAAAGTAGAAGAAAAAGAAGCAAATACTGATGATTATATCACTACAGTAGTAGATGATAATGCTGAAGGTGAAATTAAATCTGAAAGTGGAGAAGTTGAAGTTAGATTTGTTAATGCTAAATATGACTCTAGAAAACTTGCAATTGGTAAAAGAGTGGAAGGAAGTTTAGGAGATACTTCTAAAGAATGGACATTTAATATAACATTAATTCCTAGTGATAATATTGAACTTGATAGTAGTTATCATTATGTTGGATCTCATATAGTTGAAAATGTAGAAGATCCTGAAGATGGAGAAATAGAATTTACAAAACATACAGATGATGGAGTTTATTACACAGGAAGTGTTAAATTAAAACATGGTCAAATAATTACTATAGAAGGAATACCTGAAGGTACTCAATATCTTGTAGAAGAAGAGGATGTAACTGGGGAAGGTTATACAACAACAACTACTGATAATAAGTCTGGTATGTTGACAACAGAAGGAGAAACTGTAATATTTGTTAATACTAAGATTGCTACTACTAATTTAAAAATTGAAAAAATAGTTACTGGTAATAGTCCAGATACCGGAAAAGAGTGGAACTTTGAGGTTTATTTAACTCCTCCATTTGGAATGGAACTTAATGATTCATATCATTATAGTGGTTCTAAACAAGGAGATATAACATTCCAATATCTTAAAGATGATGAAGAAGATGGAAGTTATATAGGAAAATTCACTTTAAAAGATAAAGAAACAATAACTATAGAAGGTTTACCTGAAGGTACAAAATATAAAGTAGTAGAAGTGGATGCTAATAAAGATTCTTATATTACAGGTAAGACTAATAATACAGAAGGTACTTTAGAGTATAACGAAACACCTGAGGTTACATTTACCAATATGAAACTTGATCCAAAAACTTTAACTATTAATAAAGAAGTTTTAGGAAAACGTGGAAATAAAAAGAAAGAATGGACTTTTGAAATTATTCTAAATTCTACTGGAAAGACAGAAGATGAGATTACTTATAGTTATGTAGGTGGTTCAACTATAGATGGTGTTTCAAAACCTGAAGATGGAGAATTGTCATTTAGAAAATATCCTGATGGAAGTTATAGACGAGAAATTACTTTAAAACATGGTCAATTTATTACAATTACGGGTCTTGATGTATCAACTGAATATAAAGTTGAAGAAAAAGATGCTAATGAAGATGGCTATATTACATATACTGAAAGTAATAAAGGTACAATTAGTGAAGAGGTTGCATCTTTAGTAGTGTACAATAATAATTTACCTGGATTAAAAGATCTTACTTTAGAAAAACTTGTACATGGAAGTTTAGGAAAAGTAGATAAAGAATTTACCTTTATGATTACATTTACTCCAGATAAGAATATAAAACTAATTGATGATGATGGAATTTATTATGGTGGTAGTAAAGACGGTTATTACTATGATGGTAGTAAAAAAGGATATTTGAAATTAACTGATAATAAAGATGGTACTTATACTGGAACAGTTTCTTTACATCATACTGATAAGATAACTATTCATGGTATTCCTGAAGATACTAAATATGAAATATTAGAAACTGATGCAGATGGTTATAAAATTGATATTGATGGAAGAGTACCTGGAAGACTTTTAGATAATGAGACTAAAGTTACTTATAATAATATAAAATCAACTAACTTTGACTTATCTATTAAAAAGAATGTAAAAGGTAATATGGGAGATAAGAATCGTGAATGGAATTTTAAAGTTTTATTTACCGCACCAGCAGGTTCTACATTAAATGAAGAATATTCATATACAAAAAATAACGGAGAAAAAGGAACTTTAAAACTTAAACAAAATAAAGTAGGTAATTATGAAGGAGCTTTAGAACTTAAAGATGGTGAAGTTGTTACTATTGAAGGTTTACCTGAAGGTACTAAATATGTAGTAGAAGAAGAGGATGTAACTAATGAAGGTTATACAACAACAACTACTGATAATACTAATGGTGTTATTGATAGAAAAGGAATATTAGTAGAGTTTAATAACTGGAAATTATCAAAACATAGATTAGTAATTGAAAAAAGATTAAAAGGTGATAATGTTGAAGTTGATCGTGAATGGAATTTTGAAGTTACATTAACTACAGATAAAGGTGTACCAATGGAAGAGTTTTATCCATATATTAAAAATAATGGAGAAGAAGGAACTATTGATTTTGTAAGGCAAGAAGATGGTACTACTTATAAGGCTACAGTAAAACTTAAAGGTGGAGAATATATTTCTATAGAAGATATTCCTTATAATACAAAATATGATGTTAAAGAAGTAGAAGCAAATAAAGATAATTATAAAACAACTGATGAGAATTCTACTGGTACTTTAACTAAGAGAGAACATAAGGCAATATTTATAAATGAGAGAAATAAAGATAAACCTAAGCTTATTGGAAATGTTGTAGATAATCCATTTACAGCAGACGGAATAGTTAAATATTTCTTACTATTATTTGGTGCAACTATTGGTGGATTTGCAATAGTAGTTAGAGAATATTGCTTTAAGAAGTAATTTAAAAACTTACAATTGTTTGTAAGTTTTTTTCTTTTATGGTAAAATATTGCTCTGGAAAAGAGGTAGTAGTTTATGAATTATGGTGTTATAGTTGCTGGTGGTAGTGGTAGTAGAGTAAAAAGTATTGATGTTCCTAAACAATATTATGAAATAGATGGTGTTGCTATTTTACTTTATTCTCTTAGAAAGATGTTAAGTATAAATATGTTTGATAAGATTTATATTGTTGTTAGTGAGGATTATATTGATTATAACAGAGAAATTATAGGTAATGCATTAGGGGAAGAAACACTTGATAAAATTAGATTTGTTCCTAGTGGTTGTGAGAGAATAGATAGTGTTCATAATGCTCTTATTGCGATAGATCAAAATGAGGATATAAAAGATGATGATATAGTAGTAATTCATGATGCTGCTAGACCTTTTGTAAGTAGTAGAATTTTAATTGATAATATAAATGGTGCTAGAGAATATGGGGCAGTTGTTACAGTAGAGCCAGCTGCAGATACTATGCTTATTTTAAATGATTTAGGAGAAGTAGTTGAAGTTCCAAATAGAAATAAAGTTTATAAAGAACAGACACCTACTAGTTCTAATTTAAAACTTATTATAGAACTTTATAATAAATTAACAGAAGAAGATAGATCTAGAATTACTGGTACTGCTCAAATATTTACTGAAAATAATTATAAAATAAAAACTGTTCCTGGTAGTGATAGTAATTTTAAAATTACAACAGATGAAGACTTGGAAAGAGCAAAACAGAAAATGATGATTAATATAAATGGAAAATAAATTTTTCATTTTTCTTTTATAAAATATGAATAAAATATTTGGTTTTAAGTATAATATTTATTATCCGTAAAAAAAATACGGCAGTTTATTGACTAGTTGAAAATATTAATATATAATATGTGTTGAGGAGTGGTACTGATGTTGTGTAAATTTATGGTCAGTGGATATAAGGGGTTTAATAAAAAGATTTGTTTTGATTTTGAGGATCATAATGATTATCAATTTAATAAAAATTTGATTCAAGATGATTTAATTAATAAATCTATTGTATATGGTAAAAATGGAAGTGGAAAAACTAATTTAGGTTTTGCATTATTTGATCTTGTTTTTCATTTGACAGATAAGCATAGGAATATGTCTTCTAAAATTGAAAAAAATTATTTGAATATGAGTTCTAATAAAAATTATGCAGAATTTTATTATGAATTTAAATTTGGCGATGATATTGTAATATATGAGTACAAAAAAGAAAGTCTTTATAAATTATTGTATGAAAAAGTTTTATATAATGGTAAAAAAATAATAGAATATGATTTTTTAAAACCTGAGAATAAGTTTATTGATTTAAAAGATGCTGATAATCTTAATTGGAAATATTATGATTCTAATGAACTATCTGTATTAAGATATATTTGTAATAATACTATTTTAAAAGAACATAAAGCTTTAAATGAACTAATGGAGTTTGTTAATGGAATGTTGTGGTTTAGAAGTGTTGATAGTTTTGGCTTTATTGGTTTAATGAATAGAGGAGAATCTTTAGATACAGCAATTATTGATAATGGAAAACTAGATGATTTTTCAAAGTTTTTAAAAAATAATGGTTTGAACTTTAAGTTGGTTAAAATAGATAATTTTGATAAATATTCAATAGGAGTTGAAGAGAATAATAAAGTTGCTCCTTTTGGAGATATGGCATCTAGTGGTACTTCAGCTCTTTGGTTGTATTATTATTGGGAGATGCATTTTAAGGATGTTAAATTTTTATTTATTGATGAGTTTGATGCTACTTATCACTTTGATTTAGCAGCTAATATTGTAAAAAGGATTAACGATAATAGTTCTTTTCAGTCTGTTTTGACAACCCATAATACGTATTTAATGAATAATAAGTTGACGCGTCCTGATTGTACATTTATTTTAACTCCGAAATTTATTAAAAACTTATCATCTTGTACTGAAAAAGAATTAAGAGAGGCACATAATATAGAGAAGTTGTATAGGGAGGGTTTGTTTACAGATTAGAATGAGCAAAATATTATTTATATATGAAGGAAAGAACAGTGAAAGAAAATTTTGTAAATTGATTATTGATAAATATTTTCCAACTAAAAGAAAGCATAAGGAATATGTATCTTTTCGTACAAATATTTATGCTTTATATGATGAATTGAGAAAAGATGATGGTCTTGATATTGTTTCTTTGGTTACAGAAAAAGCAAAAAAACGTGGAAGTATTGAAGAATATAACAAGTTAAAAAATGGTGGATTTGCTGAAATATATTTGATTTTCGATTTTGATCCACAAGGGCATCTTGATGAGTATCAAAAAATTAATATTTCAAAGATTAAAAAAATGGTTAAATTTTTTGATAATGAAACTACAATGGGAAAAATTTATTTAAATTATCCTATGATTGAGTCTTTTAAACATTTTACTTCCATACCGGATGTTAATTATAATAGTTATGTTGTTCGTTTAGAAGATTGTAAAAAGTATAAAGAACATATTAATGATATTAGTGTAATAACTCATTATGGACTAATAACAGAAGAACAATTAGATAATATTATTTCTCAAAATTTAGATAAATATAGTTATATTTCTTCTAAAAGTTTAGATACGTATAGTGATTATATAAAAAACTTTTCTCAATATAAACTACTTAATATTCAATTGAAAAAATTGAAGGAATGTAGAGTTATATATATTTTTAATACTGCGGTTTTTTGGGGAATAGATTATTTTGGAGAAAAAAATTATAATAAGTATAATATTGTAAAAAATGATAAGGTACTAAAGATGAATGTATAGTTTTATTCATCTTTTTTTTAATTTATTTAAAAAAAGTATTGACAAAATAGTTTGTTATTAATATAATGTTAATAACAAACAAAAAAGTTTGTTAAAATTATCAATATTGATATTAACAAAATGATAATAAGAAAGGAAGGATATTATGAAAAAAGTAAAAGATTTAAAAGTTTATGAGGGGATGTTAATAGTTGTTGACATGGTTAATGGTTTTGTAAAGTATGGTGCTTTACATGATGAGGAAATTGGAAAGGTAGTTCCAAGACAAATTGAGATTATTAAAGAAGCTTTGAATGATGGTGATTTAATTGTATTTGTTAAGGATACTCATGAGATTTCTTCTGTTGAACATAAAAGATTTGGAGGAGCTCTTCATTGTGTTAGAGGTACAGGAGAAGAAGAGGTTATTGATGAGTTAAAGGAATATGTTGATAAGGATAATACTTTAACTGTTAGAAAGAACTCTACTAGTTTTATGGAAGCACCTAAATTTAGAGATATTGTCCAAAATGCAGAAAATATTAAAGAAGTAAAAATAGTAGGTTGCTGTACTGATATATGTGACTTTAATGGTGCGATGGGGCTTGCAAATTATTATGATGAATGGAATAGAGATGTTGATATTAAAGTTTATGAGGATGCTATCGCAACATTTGGTGAGGATAGTCGTCAAAACTATGTAGAGGCTGCTAAACTTTTAATGGAGCAACAAGGTATAAAACTTGTTAAGAAAAGATAAGGAGAATTAATATGAGAAATATGGATATAAAATATGAGGTTACATTTAAAAATGTTGATCCTCTAAAAGATAAAGAGATAAAGATGAAGATTGCTAAAGTTTTAAAAGATGCTATGCAAGAAGAGGTTGATGTTAGGTATGATTCTCATAATATGACTATGATGACAGATTTTTATGAGATGACTATGGGAGAGGTTAATAATAAATTTTTAGAATATGAAAATGTAGATTATTATGATGCTTTCTTTAGAGTTGAGCCTTTAGATGCAGGATATGGTATTGTTGGTGGACTTGATAATCTTATAAAGTATATAAAAGAATTTCATTTTACTGATGAAGATATAGAGTATTTATTTAATGTTACAGATTTGAGTGAAGAGTTTTTAAATTATTTAAGACATTTACAATTTACTGGAGATATTTGGGCTATACCTGATGGAACAGTTGTCTTTAGAAATGAACCCTTTATAACGATTAGAGCACCACGTATTCAATGTAAATTAGTTGAGACTGCAATTTTATCTATATATAATGCAAATATTGCTTATGCTACTGCAGCAACTAAAATAACTCATGCAGCAGGTAATGTTCCGGTTATGGCTTTCGGAGCACGTCGTGGATATGGACCCGAAGCATCAGTGGATGCAGATATTTGTGCAATGATGGCAGGTTGTGTTGGTACATCTAATGTAAAAGCAGCTAAAGATACTTTGACAAAACCGCTTGGTACAATGGCACATTCTGGTGTTATGGAAGCAGCAGACGAAAAAGAAGCTTTTAGGAAATATGCTAATACTTTTCCAGATAGTACAACACTTTTAGTTGATACTTATGATACTTTAAATGGTACAAAAACAGCTGTTGATGTATGTAAAAAGGAAAAAGTTGATCTTAAAGGTGTTAGAATTGACAGTGGAGATTTAGCATACTTATCAAAAGAAGTTAAAAAAATAATGGAGAAAGATTTTCCTAATGCTAAGGTTTGTCTTTCAAATGGACTTACTGCTGATGTTATAGAATCTTTAAAAATGCAAGGTGCAGTTATGGACTCTTTAGGAGTTGGAGATAATATTTCTTCTCCAGATAAAAGAGTTGGTGCTGTGTATAAACTTGTCGCAGTAGAAGAGGATAATGGGGTAGTTCCTAAAATAAAAGTTAGTGGGGATGCTATTAAGACTACTAATCCAGGTTTTAAAAAAGTATATCGTTTTTATGATAAAGATACTGGTTATGCAATAGGAGATGTTATCGCATTTGATAGTGAGGTTATACCTAAAGATAAATATACCTTAGTTAATGATAAAGATATTAGTAAGAGAAAGGATATAGATAATTATAATGTTAGATGTCTACAAGAGTTAATATTTAAAGATGGGAATCTTGTATATGAGGCACCTTCATTAGATGAGAAAAGAGAATATTTTAAAAAAGAGATAGCTACTATGTATCCAGAAGTTATGCGCAGTTTAAATCCTCATAAATATATTGTTGATTTAAGTGATGAGGTAAGAGAAGTTAAAAATAATTTAATAGAAGAAGTTAGGGGTAGACAGTATACCTTAAAAAAATAAAAATTGAAAGGAAGAGAATAAATGAGAAAAATAGTAAAAGAAGAAATAGATTATTATATAAATGAATTTAAATGTTTAAGAAAGGAATTAGTAGAAAGTTATAAAAATTTTATTAATATTGAAAAGTATAATTGTGAGTTAAAAGGTGGAATTGTTATTCCAAGAGAAAAAATTGTTAAGGGTAGACGGGATGGTAGTGCTGCTATTATTCTTCCTGTAACAGAAGATGATGAGACTTTACTTGTTGTACAACCTAGAGTATTTACAAGAAGTGGTGTAGGAGTTGAACTTCCAGCAGGTTATATTGAAAATGGTGAAGATGCAAAAGTGGCTGCTTTAAGAGAGTTACAAGAAGAAACTGGATTTTTAACAGATGATATTATTCATCTTGCTGCTTATTATCAAGATCAAGGTTGTAGTGCAGCGTTTAATCATGCTTTTTTAGCTCGTAATTGTAAAAGGGTTGGAGAACAAAATTTAGATAAAGATGAATTTATAAAATTCTTACCAGTTAGGGTAGATGAAATGTATGAACTTGCTGATTTAGGTTATATAAATGATGCTAATTCCATAATTACAATAGAAAAAGCAAAACAATATATAAAGAAATAAATAATTGGAGTAAGTTTTCTTACTCCTAATTATTTAAGGAGGTATATTATGAGACTAGGTGTATATGTCGGTAGTTTTAATCCTGTACATAAAGGTCATATAAAAATAATTAATTATTTACTTGATAATAATTATTTAGATAAAGTATTAGTTATTCCTACTGGTTCTTATTGGGATAAGAATAATTTAATTGATATAGATGATCGTATTAATATGTTAAAGATGTATGAAAATGATAAAGTTATTATTGATACTGTTCATAATAATTTAGAATATACTTATTTGATTTTTAGAAAGTTAAAAGAGGAATATAAAAAAGATATCTTATATTTAGTTATGGGTGCTGATAATATTGTAGATTTTAATAAATGGAGAGAGTATGAAGAGTTACTTGATTATAATTTTGCTATTGTTAATAGGGGAGATATAGATATAAGAGGTTATCTTAATTGTTTAAATAAAAAGGATGGCTATGTAATTATAGATGATTTAGATATTGATATATCATCTACTTATGTTAGAGAGTGTTTTAAGAATAAAGATTATAAAGATATAGATAAATATATTGATGAGAATGTTTATCTATATATTAAGAAAAATAATTTAGATGGTTTAGTATGAGGAGGTATTATAAATGGAAAAGATAAATTTAGAAGAATTATATAATAAAGGAATTAAGATGCATCATATCACTAATACTGCTTATCCACTTAGACCAACATCTTTTATGAGATATAAGATTAAGGATGAGTTAGAAATTAGTAATCTTTTGAAAGAGGATTTAGCTAATATTGATGAAATGGCTCTTTATGTTCATGTACCTTTTTGTCAAAGTAGATGCAAGTTTTGTGAGTATGCTGTTGTATCAGGGGATGATTATAATAAAAAGGAAGAATATGTTAGAGCATTGCTTAAAGAAATTGATATGTATAAGGACGTTATTGGAGATAAAAAGATTTTAGGATTTGATTTGGGCGGAGGTACTCCAACTCAACTTGAAACAGATCAAATTAGAAGAATTACAGAAAAATTACATGAAAACTTTAATTTTGTACCTGGTGTAGAGATGAGTATCGAAACTACTCCGGTAATTGCCGCTCGTGATTATGATAAGATTAAGGCTTTATATGATATGGGATATAGAAGAATTAGTATGGGAATACAAACTGTTAATCCAATTCTTTTAAAAGCTTTTGGCCGTGAAGGGAATCATAGTATTTATGAGAATGCTTTTAAAAATATTAGAAAAGCGGGCTTTAAAAAAATTAATGTTGATTTGATGTATGGATTTTTACATCAGGATTTAGATGATTTTAAGAATACATTAGAATATGCTGTTAAATTAAATCCAGAGTATATTACTTTATATAGAAATAGATATAAAGGTACTAAAATTGCTAGTGAAGCAGAAGGTGTTAGTTTAGATAAGGTAAATAAACAATATGCTGAAGCTCATAGATTCTTAAATGAACAAGGTTTTGTAGCTTTTTTCGGTAAAAATACTTTTAGTAGATTAAAAGATGATTATGGTACAAGTGATTATTTAACAAAACGTGTAATAGAAGGACTTCCTTATGTTGGTATGGGTCTTGGAGCACAAAGTTTTGGTTATCAGTATCTTGCGTATAATGAAGGAGCTTCTACTAAGACTTTAAAAAGATATTTTGAAAAAATAAAGAAAGGACAATTTCCTATTCAAGATATTTATCCACTTCCTATTAGTGAGGCTATTGCTAAGATGGTATCAGTTGCATTCTATTTTGCTTTTGTAGATTTGGATTGTTTCAAGAAAAGATTTGGAGTAGACTTTAAAGAATATTTTAAAGATGAAATAAAGTTTTTACTTGATAGAGATTTAATAGAAATTAAAGAGAATAAAATGATAGTAACTAAAAAAGGTATGGAGAATGTTGGTGGAGTGATTCCTATGTTTTATTCTAAGGAATCTAAAGATGAACTTATGAAAATGGATAAGATGTTTTAGATAATTGTTTATAGTTCTTTTGGTAGTTTTAAATCTGCTAAAGGAATTTTTTTGTAAAAAAATTAAATTTATATGTATTTTTAACATTCAGGTTGTCTTTGAAGAGGATTTGTGTGCTTTTCCTGGGAATTGTAAATTTTTTCATGTTGAAATTGGTCTGAATTTTAAAAATTGGTCATTTGCACTTCCTTTTTTATTTTGATAGAATGCATTTGTCTTTTGAAAAAGGGAGGTGGTTTCGTGTCAAAAGATAATAAATATAGTATTCTAGGGAATGGTTTTAGTGGAGAGGATAAATTTTCAGATAGACTACTTTATAAATCTAATATTTATCCTTTAGTAAAAGATAGTATGTGGAAGTGTATGATGAGTTTTGAAAGGCCACAATATGTAAGCTATTTAATATCTAGTTTATTTGATCTAGATTATAATTATGTGTTAGAAAATTTAAAAGAAGTTAATTTTGTACTTCCAAAATATAATGTAGAAGAAGCTGTGAAAACTGTAGATTTTGTATGTAAAATTGATGATGTAACATATCTAATAGAATTAAATAATCAGCCTAAAGATTATGTGTTTAGACGTAATATGGATTATTTATATAAAGTGGCAGGTAGTGATAGAGAATCTGGTAAAAATGAATATACAAAAATAAAAGCAGTAAATATTAATAACTTTAGTTGTGAAAATCTTTCAAAAGAAGAACAAAATTTATATCATGCTGGAATGAATGGGAATAAATTTATAGAACTAGGAGATGATTTTGAAATAAAATTTATTTTTCTTCCGTATTTGAAAAAGACGTGGTATACTATAAGTAAATTAAAAAATATTTATGAAAAAGAGAAACTAATAAAGGAATTAAAAGATTGGGAAAAGTTTTTGCTTGTTACATTGTTAGATGATTCAGAGAATCTTAGAATATTATTGAGAGAAAATACTTTATTTAAAAAATATCGAAAGGAGGCAAAGAAAATGACAAAAGATGAGTATCAACATTATATGGATTTGGCGGTAAAAGCAAACGAGAAAATGTATAGGCAAATTGAAAAAGATGCAGAAGTACGCGGAGAAACTCGTGGTAAAACTGAAGGTAAGGATGAAGAAAAGATTGCTACTGCAAGAAAAATGAAAGAATGTAATGAATCTATTGATAAGATAAAACTTTATACTGGACTAAGTACAGAAAAGATAAAAAGTATCTCAATTTAAAAAAGACTGTTAGAATTAATTTTCTATAGCCTTTTTTTAGATATATATTTTTTGATTAAATCATTAAAACCATAATATATTTCTTTATCATAAGTTATTATTAATTGACTATCAGTTGGTTCACTAGATTTTTTTACACTTAAATCTCTTAAAATAATATCTATTTCTTTAACTTTATGTGGTACTTTTACAATGATACCATTATTTGTTTCTATTTTCTTACCAAATTTAAGAAGTTTGTCTTCATCAATTTTGTTTTTTCTTGTAAAACAATTACTTTTAGCTATTTTTTCATTGTTGCATCCTTCTGTCCATTCATTTGTTGTTCGAAGAGTACTGAAGTCTAAGATTATAGAAGGATCTAATTTATTTCTTAGTTCTTTTATTTTGTCTATATTGTCATAATGATTTTTATAAACTAATCCATGTACTCTTAATTGACATTCTATATTATCATTTAATTTATTTATTTCTTCTGCAGAAAGAGAATTCAAAGATAGAGATATATAGTTTATATATTTCGAACATTTAGCAAGCATATCCATATCATAACCATTTGTTGCGATATTTATTTGATATCCATTTTCATATAGTATTTTACAAATAGATACCAGATCTTTATTTAAAGTAGGTTCTCCTCCAGATATCCCTACATGAGTTATGTTTTTTTCTTTTAATACTTTTAAAACGAATTCTTTTAGAGTTTTAAGATCTAAGAATTTTTTATCTACATTTAACATGTATGATGCTATACAAAAAGGACAGTTATAATTACATGTATCTGTTACTAAAAGATCTGCTATTTGTTCATTTTTTAAATTATAATTAATAGTATATTTCTTCTTAGAAGTTTTCATCGATATACTCCTTTAATATTTTTCTATATTTTTTATCTAATTCAAAATCTGCATAAATATCTCTAATCTTTGGTAAATCTAATGTCTTTGGAAATAGTTTTTTTGCTTTTTCTGTAGGGTTAATAATAAGAACTCTTTCTCTTTTTACTCTTAATTTATCCAGAAGTAAAGCGGCGTTTTCTATGTTGTCTTCTTGTAATTTTAGAGGGTATAAGAAAACGTAGAAAATCTCTTCATTATCAATACTATCAAGAAAATTTTGTGATAATTTTAAAATTTTATCATAAGTTTTTTCATCTCCTAAATCTTCATGGAAATAAGCAGCATATCTAATTTTAGCATGTCTATTATAGAATGGCCCCATTGTAGGATCATCTTCATCATATTGATTATACCAACCATAAAAGTCAACATTATGATTTAGTAGATTTTGATGAAATGAACCGGTAAATAAATCCATTATAGTTTCACCATGTGGACCTAAATCTAATATAAAATCTACTGGTCCTTCTTCATTTGCACCTATTTCTTTCATTAATTTTGTGATGTAGCATCTGCTACCTAAAGTTATAAATTTTGCATTCATACTAATACCTCCTAATTTCTTTTTAATATTTTGTTAATATCATAAAGTCTAATTATAACAAGTTTTAAAACTTGTTATTAACATTATATTAAAAACAATTGATTTTGTCAATAATTTTTTAAAGTTAATGACATTTTTATTAGTTTTTGATATAATTATTATGTTAAGAAGAGGTGAAGTATGAAGGAATATAAAAATGAAAAAGAGTTTTTAGAAGATTATGATGTTAATGAGTTTGAAAGACTTAGTATGACTTCTGATATATTACTTCTTAGTGTTTCGGATATAAAAATAAGTAATTATAGAAAGACTAGTAAGAAGATGATGAGTGTTTTACTTGTTAAAAGAAGAGATTTTCCTTATAAAGGTAAATGGTGTTTACCAGGAGGTTTTTTAGATCCTTTAAGTGAGACTTTAGAAGAGTGCGCTAAGAGAGTTTTAAAAAGAGAGACCAATTTATCTAATATATATTTAGAACAATTATTTACTTTTGATGATGTAAAAAGAGATCCTAGAACTCGTGTTGTATCTACTTCTTATGTTGCTTTAGTTGATAAAAATAGACTTACTGATATAAGTAGTGATGCTAGTTGGTTTGATATTACTTTAATCGAAGAAAAAGATGATGATGTTTTTATTACTCTTGATAATGGAGTTGATACTATATCTTTTACAATTCATAAAACTTTAAGAAAAATGAGTACAGATAGATATGATTTTAGTATTGTAGATAATAAAGATTTAGCTTTTGATCATGCTAAAGTTATTCTAGCTGGACTTGAGAGAATTCGTAATAAAATAAATTATACTGATATAGTATTTAATATGATGCCTAAGTATTTTACTTTAGGAGAGTTACAACAAGTATATGAAGTTATTCTTGGTAAGAAACTTTTAGATCCTGCTTTTAGAAGAATAATTGCTCATAAGGTAGAACAGACAGATAAGATGCAAACAGGAGGAGGACATAGACCTTCAAGACTTTTTAAATATAAAAAGAACTAAGGTCTTTTTTTCTTGATAAAATAAGGATGTTATGATATAATTAGAACAATTTAAGGGGGATATTATGAAATATATTGTATCACTTGAAGAATTAGATAAAAAAATAGAAAATACTAAATTAGAATTACTTAATGCAGAAACTATAAAAGATGAGAAAAGATTATATTTTACTTTAAAAGATTTATTTACTTTTAGATATATTATTGAATATAATAGAAATTCATCTATTAAGATGAAACTTAATGATTTGTTTTCTAGAACTCCTATAGATAAAAAACAAATGGAGAAGTTTTGTAGTGAGAATAATTATAATAAAAAGTTTGATATTAGTTATTCTGGTTCAATTAAAGAATTTATGAAAAAAGATTTATTTAATAGTGTTATAGATATTTATAATGTATTTAATATGCCTAGATCTTGTAGTAATATTAATAGAAAGTTTAGTCAAGAAGAAGTGGTTTATATTGTTAAGAGTTTTTATAAAGATATTAATAATCTTTCTATTACTAATTTAGCATTAGATATTTTAAATAGTAATCATATTGAATTTGTAAAAGATATGCCACGTTATTATGATTTTGCAGCAGGACTTTTTGTTTTGGATGATTATATTTTAGTTAAAAGAGATGATAATTCTATTTATGATGTTATAAGACTTGCTCATGAGGTTGCTCATTATGTTGATTCTATTTTATCTTCTAAATTTATAGATGATAAATTTAAATTAGAATGGGTTCCTTTAGCAGTTGAATTTATTTCTTTAGATTATTTAAAAACTAATAGAATAATTACAGAAGAAGAATATAGTGTTTTGATGCAGAAAGAACTTAATATTATTAGTGAATATATGACTAATACAATTTTATTTGAAAGACCAAAGAGTGAGTATTTGAAATCACTTGTACAAGCGGATTCTTATGCACTTGCTAGGAGAGTATTACATGATAATAGAATTGATGGTAATGAACTTTATAAGTGTATGGAAGATGAAAATAGTTTTATAGATTTTAATAGAGAAAATCATGAGTTTATAGTAAATGAATTTAAAAAGACAAAAAGGTTTAGATAATAACGTTGAAATATTTGACTATTTGCATATATTTATGGTATAATCGTACTGTTTGATGCCTCGGATGCTCAAACCGCATTGAAAAGGTTAGAAACAAGTTATCTTGTACCTTAAAAGCGAGTCTTAAGTTCAAAAGAAGGAGGTAATTATATGAACGCTGTAATTAAAGTTGGTGGAAAACAATACTACGTTACAGAAGGAAGCGAAATTTATGTTGAAAAATTAAACGTTTCTGCAGGAGATAAAGTAGTATTTGACCAAGTATTAATGCTTGATTCTAAAATTGGTAATCCTATAGTTTCAAATGCCAAAGTAGAAGGAGAAGTTATTAAACACGGAAAACAAAAGAAACTTGTTATATTCAAATATAAGAATAAGAATAAATCAAGTCGTAAAAAACAAGGTCATAGACAACCTTATACAAAAGTTAAAATAACTAAAATAGGATAATTATAATGATTAAAGTTGAAGTTAGTAAAGAAAAAGCAAAGTATAAAAAAGTAAAAATACTTGGACATGCTTTGTATGATGATTACGGAAAAGATATTGTATGTAGTGCGGTAAGTAGTATTGTTACTACTACAGTAAATGGTATATTACTAATTGATAAAGAAAGTCTTTCTTATATGGTTAGTAATAAAGGTATGAGTATTAGTGTTAAAAATGATAATATTAATACACAATTATTAATTAAGAATATGATTAGTCTTTTAAGAGAATTAGAGAGTAATTATCCAGAAAATATACAAATTAAGTAAGGAGGAGGAGTTTCCATGAAGTTATTAAAGTTAAATATTCAATTATTTGCTCATCATAAAGGACAAGGATCTACTTCTAATGGACGTGACTCTGCTGGACGTAGATTAGGAGCAAAGGCTGCTGATGGAGAATTCATAACAGCAGGTTCTATTATATATCGTCAACGTGGTACTAAGATTTATCCAGGTACTAATGTAAGACGTGGAAATGATGATACTTTATACTCAACAATTGATGGAGTTGTAAAGTTTGAACGTATGGGTAGAGATAAGAAGAAAGCATCTGTTTATGAAGTTGCATAATATAGACATATCACTATGATATGTCTTTTTTAGAGGTGATAAAGTGGAGAAGTATAAAGAGATAGAAAGAAGTATTATTACTAAATATAGAAAAGATATTTATAGTAAGGTAGTAAAAGCTGTGATGGATTATGAACTTATAGATGAAAATGATAAGATTATGGTTTGTATTAGTGGAGGAAAAGATTCTTTTTTGATGGCTAAATGTATTGAAGAGTTAATTCGTCATGGTAAGGTTAAGTTTAGTGCTAGGTATGTTGTAATGAATCCTGGTTATAAAGAAGAAATTAGAGATCAAATTATAGAAATGGGTAAAAAATTAAATATTGATTTAGAAATGTTTGATAGTGATATTTTTTCTGTATCTTCTAAGATGGATCCTAAAAAGACTTGTTATATGTGTGCTAGAATGAGAAGAGGATGTCTTTATAATAAGGCAGTAGAACTTGGATGTAATAAAATAGCACTTGGTCATCATTTTGATGATGTTATTGAAACTACTATGCTTTCTATGTTGTATGCTGCAGAAATAAAAACAATGATGCCTAAACTTCATAGTGATAACTTTCCTGGCATACAATTAATTAGACCCCTATATTTAGTAAAAGAGGATGCTATAATATCTTGGATGAGGTATAATGATCTTAAATTTATTAATTGTGCTTGTCCTTTTACTGAGAAAAGTAAAAGTAATGATGGAGATGGAAAGAGAACAGAGATAAAAAATCTTATAAAAGATTTGAGAAAAGTTAATAAAAATGTAGATTATAATATTTTTAAAGCGGTAGATAATATTAATTTAGATTGTGTTTTAGGTGTTAAAAGGAATGGGGTTTATAAAAGTTTTTTAGAAGAATATAAAAGGAAGTGATATAACGAAGACTTTAATTGGTATTGTTATGAGGTGTGATAAGCCAAGTGGTAATATAAATAGTTTTCAGTATTCATTTGAATTTTTAAGAAGGACGATTATAAAAGCAGGAGGAGAACCTTTCTATTTGACTCCACCTAAGGATATAGATTATTATGATGTGTCATTTTGTGATGATTTAGAGTTTAGTGAAGAAGAAAAGAAGTCAATTGATTTTTGGTTAGATAGTGTAGGTGGTGTTGTACTGCCTGGAGGAGAGAAGTTTACTAAATATGATTTATATATTTTAGATAGATGTATTAAAAAGGATATACCTGTTTTGGGATTTTGTCTTGGTATGCAGATAATGTCTGTTTATAAAAAAGATAGTGAAGATTTAGAAATTATTAATACTAATATTAATCATAGTGTTAATGTAAATAAAAAATTAGTTCATAGTGTTAAAATAAATAAGGATAGTAAGTTATATAAAATAATTGGTAAGGATGAAATAATGGTTAATAGTTATCATAGATTTAGAGTTAAGGAAAATCCTTATTATAAAACAGTTGCGATGAGTCCTGATGGGGTTATTGAAGCTATAGAGATGGAGAATGCTACTTTTAATATGGGAGTACAATGGCATCCTGAGAAAATGTATGATAGTGATATTTATTCTAAAAAGATAATTGATGAATTTATAAATGTTTCTAGTAAGAGAAGAACTATTTTAGATAATTTAAGATAAAAAAGAGAAAAAGATCTCTTTTTTTCTATTATAATATAAGTGAAGCCGAAACTTTTGGGCGCTTGCCTCTTAAAACTTTAGGGGGTTTAGGAGGAGGTGATACTTATGAGTAAGAAAGATTTTTTAATCACATTACTTATAGTGATCATTATTTTGTTAATTGTTTATAATTAATAAAAAAAGGCACTCAACTTGAGTGCATACACCATATAGGCAAGCGCTCAACCTAATAAAGTTGAGGCTTCCATTTTTATTTTATTCAAGGAATCCTTGATAAATACATATTAACATATAATTAACCTTTGTTCAATAGTTATTAAATAAATTAATTAAAAGAAAAAAGATTTTCTTTTTTCTATTATAATAACTAAAGCCAAAATTTTTGGGCGCTTGTCTCTTAAAACTTTAGGGGGTTTTAGGAGGAAGTGATACTTATGAGTAAGAAAGATTTTTTAATCACATTACTTATAGTAGTCATTATTTTATTAATTGTTTATAATTAATAAAAAAGCACTCAACTTGAGTACCACCACACATAGGCAAGCGCTCAACCTAATAGAGTTGAGGCTTCCATTTTTATTTTATTCAAGGAAACCTCAATAAATACATGTTAACATATAATTAACTTATATTCAATGATTGTTTTGAAAAATTCATAATATGTTTATGGATTTATATAAATATAAAATGTAAAATTTACACTTTTTTTTATTTTTTTGTGGAACTTTTTTAAAAATTATTTACTTTTTTTTATTTATAATATATTATGTATTTAAGACAGTGGAGGTTAGTGGTAGAAAGTGGGGGATAGTTATGTTTATGGGAGAATATCATCATAATATCGATGATAAGAAAAGACTTATAATACCATCTAAGTTTCGCGAGAAATTAGGTGATAGTTTTGTTATTACACGTGGTATTGAGAACTGTCTTTTCGCATATTCTATTTCCGATTGGGAAAAAATCGTAACTAAACTACAATCTTTACCATTTACTAAGAAGGATGCTAGACAATTTATACGTTTCTTTATGTCTGGTGCCATTGTCGCAGAATTTGATAAACAAGGACGCATTACTTTAAACTCTCCAATGGTAGATTATGCTGGTATTAATCGTGAATGTGTAATCATAGGTGCGGGCGACAGGCTTGAGATTTGGTCAGTCGAAGCTTGGTGTGAGTTTTTCGATTCTGCAAAAGATAATATGTCCGATATTGCTGAAAATTTATTTCAAGAAAGTACGTTAGTATGAAACATATAAGTGTTTTATTAGAAGAAGCAGTTGATGCTTTAAACTTAAAAGAAGAAAGTATCGTTGTAGATGCTACACTTGGTTTTGGAGGACATAGTAGTAATATTTTAAAAAGGATTAAAAAGGGTAGGCTTTTCGCCTTTGACCAAGATAGTGAAGCTATCGGCTATAGTACCGATCTTCTAAACAAGATTGGTACTAACTTCACTATTATTAAAAGTAATTTTGTTAATATGAAAGAAGAACTTCAAAAACGAGATGTCTTTGAAGTGAATGGAGTATTATTTGATCTTGGAGTTTCATCTGTTCAACTTGATGAAGATTATCGTGGATTTAGTTATCATAAAGATGCTAAACTAGATATGAGGATGGATCAGGATAGTGATTTTTCTGCATATAATGTAGTTAATGAATACTCTAAAGATGAACTTGCTTTAATTTTTAAAAAGTATGGTGAAAGTAAGTTTGCAAATAACATAGCTAAAAAAATAGTAGAATATAGAGAAAATAAAAATATTGAGACAACTTTAGAACTTGTTGATATTATAAAGAGTGCAGTACCTGCTAAGTTTAGGGTAAAAAAACATCCTGCTAAGCAGATATTTCAAGCAATTCGTATTGAAGTTAATCATGAATTAGATGTATTAGATAAGGCACTTAAAGATGCTGTATCACTTCTTAGTGTAGGTGGACGAGTTGTAGTTATTACTTTTCATTCGTTAGAAGACAAGATGGTTAAAAATTATTTTAAAGAGATTAGTTATGTGGATCCTAAAATTAAAGGACTTCCAAATATTCCGGCAGATATGTTGCCAGACTTTAAAATAATAAAAGGAGCAAAACCTACTAAAGAAGAGATAGAATTTAACAGACGTAGTCGTAGTGCTAAACTTAGAATAATAGAAAGAGTAAAATAGGAGGAAAGTTATGAGAAAACGTAAAAAGAATCAAGTTAGGGTTTCTAAATTTGGAAAGTTGCTTTATACTATTGCGGCTGTTTTACTATTAGTATCTCCGCTTTCCATAGTTTTTTCTAAAGCGACTTTAGCACAAATTAATTTTGAAGTTGAAAAAGAGAAAAAACAGATTGATCAACAAACAAAGAAAAACGAGAGTTTGACTATGGCAATAAATGAACTAGCATCTCTTACTAAAATTCAACAAGTTGCACAAGAGCAAGGATTGAGTTATAATAATAGTAATATAAAGACTATAGAAGAGAAATAATAGGGACGTGATGTTAAGTGAAAAGAAAAAAGAGAAAGGCAAGAAGAAATAAGGTTAAATTTAGCAAATTAATTATTGCTTTTTCTCTTTTTTTGTTTGTTTTAATGATTGGAAGACTTACGCAACTTGCACTTTCTAGTAAAATAGATGGAGTTGATTTAAAGACTCTTGCTAGTAAAAGGACTACAAAAACAGAAGTGTTGACTGCAAAACGTGGAAATATTTATAGTACTAATGGAGATGTTTTAGCACAGAATATAGCATCCTATAAATTAATTGCTTATTTAGATCCTAAAAGAAGTGAAAATCAGAAAACTTTACAGCACGTTGAAGATAAAGAAAAAACAGCAAGAGAACTAGCACCTATTCTTGGTATGAGTGAGGAAGATATTTTAAAATATTTAAATAAAGAGGGAGTTTATCAAACTGAGTTTGGTCCTAATGGTAAGGGATTAAATGAGATTACTAAAAATAAGATTGAAGATTTAAAATTACCTGGACTTGATTTTATACAAAGTTATAAGAGATATTATCCTAAGGGAGATTTCGCATCTTATACTATTGGATATGCTAAGACTAGTTCTAATGATGAGACTGGAGAAGAAGAGACTACAGGAGAGATGGGAATTGAGAAAAGTTATGATAATCTTTTAAAGGGTGAAGATGGTTATGTAACTTATCAGAAAGATTTACGTGGTTATAAGATTGCTGATACTAAAGAGGATAGAAAAGAAGCAGTTGAAGGTAAAGATATTTATTTAACAATAGATAGTAATGTACAATTTTTTGTGGAACAAGCACTTAAGAAATCTCAAGAAACATTTGGGTTTGAATGGTTTAATATGACTGTTGCGGATGCTAAGACTGGAGCAATTCTCGCAACTGCTCAAGCACCTTCGTTTGATCTTAATCAAAGAAATATGACAAATTATTTAAATTATGCTGTATCTAGTCCTTATGAACCAGGTTCTACTATGAAGACTTATACTTATATGGCTGCTATGGAAAATGGTGTTTATAATGGAGCGGAGACTTATAAGTCAGGTGTTTATGTAACAAGTGATGGTACTGAGATAGGAGATTGGAAAAGAGAAGGTTGGGGTGTTATTAGTTTTGATAAAGGTTATGCTTTATCTAGTAATGTTGGAATTATTAACTTAATATCACGTCATATGAATTCTACAATGTTGAGACTTTATTTTAGAAAATTAGGATTTGGTAAGAAGACTGGTGTACAACTTCCGTTTGAAGAGAGTGGTTCTCTTAATTTTAAATATGAGACAGAAGTATTTAATGCAGGGTTTGGTCAAGGTATAACTACTACTCCAATGCAAAATATACAAGCACTTACTTCACTTACTAATGATGGTATGCTTTTAAAACCTTATATAGTATCTAAAATAGTTGATCCAGCAACTGGAGAAGTTATATTTGAAGGTAAGAGAAAAGAGATTGAAAGAGTTGCTTCTACGCAAACAGTTGAAAAAATGAAACAACTTATGGATGATACTGTTAATGGAGCTGGAAATACTGGTTCTGGTTATAGAATGGATGGTTATAATTTAATAGGTAAAACTGGTACTGCTCAGATTGCGGATGAAAATAGTGGAGGATATTTAGCAGGTGAGGATCAAATAATTTCATCATTTACTGGTATATATCCAAAAGATGATCCTGAGATTATAATTTATGCCTCTGTTAAAAGACCTGGTGGTGGTAATCAAAAGGCTATTTGGGATGCAGTTAAGGATGTAGTGGCTAATGTTGCTAAATATCATGGACATGAACCTACTGAAGGTACTCATGAAAAGGTAGTTAAATATAAAATGCCTTCTTTTGCTAGTAAAAAGTTAGATGTTGTTCGTCAAACTCTTAATACTAATGGCATTAATGATATAGTTGTATTAGGTAGTGGAGATAAAGTTATTAAACAATATCCTAAAAGTGGAGATACTATAAGTTCTAAAGATAAAGTTTATTTAGTCACTAATGGTGAAGATGTTGTAGTACCTAATGTAGTTGGACTTTCTTCAAAAGAGGCTACACAAGTACTTAAATTATTAGGTTTAAAAGTAAAACTAGAAAATAAGGGATATGTTGTCTCACAGAGTATAGTGGATAGAAAAGCAACTAGTGGAGAAGAGATTGTATTAAACCTTAATCCTAAATTTGATGCTAGTGGATAGGAGAATTATTTATGAAAAAGATGTCTTTAAAATATAAAATATTATTAATTGTAATTTGTGTTGTTATTTTCCTTGTAGTTGGAGTTGTTTTCTTCTTTTTAGAAAAAGATAGATTATTTTCATCTCTTGGAAGTAGTAATGTGGAACTTGATTATGATAATTATAAAGGAATAGTAGAGTACTCATCAGATGTTAATTTTATGTTAGTTATAAATAATAGTAATAAAGTTAGTAATATAATATTTTTAGATAAATTATCTATTTCAACTTTAGCTGATAAGAAAATAGAGGGTATGAGTATTGATAAGGCAGTATATAAGATTATAGAATTATTAAATGAGGATAAATTATTTAGTAAGAATATAATTTTAACTAGTTATCAAGATAATGACTCAATTGATTTAGTTTATAATGAGGTTAATAAAAATTTAGTTATATTTGGTTCTGCTGCTAAAGTAAATAAAAATAGTGAGGATCTTTCTTCTCGAGTTAATGAATTAAAACTTAATGGTGGAAGTAGAAAAGAGAATCTCAAAGCTTTATATGATTATTCTAAATTATTACTTTTAGATAAATCTCTTGATATGATGGAAGTTAATACTGATGATAATGGATTAGAGGATGCTAAAGATATTTATATGCAACTTGTAGATTATGCAAATGGTAATATGGATGGTTATAAAATAAAAGTAGATAATCAAGAAAAAGATGATCCTAATGGACTTTTAATTACTGATTTAAAAAGTGAAAAAGGAAAAGTTGTTGATAGTAGAAGTTGGTATAGTATTAAAAATTTTTTAGTTGTTGCATCTATTTCTATTGAGAATAATGAATATTGTTTTAATGGTAGTGTAGATAACTTTAGTGAGGGAAGTTGTAATGAATAAAAAATATGAAAAAACAGTAGAATGGATAGTTTTAAGTTGTTTGTTGATTATATGTTGTGTTTTAATGTTTTCTTTCTTTTCTGTTGGTCATGTTTTGGAAGGTATTTTATTTTCTTTAATTCCTATAGTTTTAATACTTTTTATTAAATTTAGATTGAAGTTTGTTAAAGAATTAGCACTAATATCTTTAGGAGCTTTAATAGTATCATATTTTGTTTTAGTTTATTTTCTTTTTAAGACACATTATATTTTTGAAGGTATATCACTTGTAGCTCTTTTTATATGTTTTATGTTTATTATAAAGTCTAAAAAGGAAATTATTATAGTTTTAGTAGATGCTTTATATTCATTTGTCAGATTCCTATTAGTAATATTAATGGCTATAATAATTATATTTATATGTGGTATTTTATTTTTTATAATTTTTGATACTATTACAAACAGTAATTCTGGTTTTGGAATAACACCAGCGTTAATATATAATTTATGTTGTTGAAATTACAATTTATAAACAGACCTTATGGTTTGTTCTTTTATTTAGTAAAAAAATATTTAGAGAAGATATTGTTTTATGTTATACTTAATTATGGAGGTAGAAAATGAAGGAAGAATGGAAAGATTTTAAATTAGGTAAGTGGACTGATACAGTTGATGTTTCACTTTTTATAAAAGAAAATTATAAGAAATATGATGGTGATGAGAGTTTTTTAGAGACTGTTACTGATAAGACAGATAGAGTTTGGAATAAATGTAGTGATCTTTTAAAAGAAGAGTTAAAAAAACATGTACTTGATATAGATGTTGATAATATGTCTGGTATTAATTCTTTTGATGCAGGATATATTAGTAGTGATGATGATGTAATAGTAGGACTACAAACAGATAAACCATTAAAAAGAATAGTTAATCCTTTTGGGGGAATTAGAATGGTTTATCAAGAGTTAGATGCATATAATTATAAACTTAATGAAGATGTTGATAAGTATTTTAATTTATATCGTAAGACACATAATCAAGGAGTGTTTGATGCTTATACTGATGAGATGAGAAAAGCTCGTCATGTTGGTCTTTTAACTGGACTTCCTGATGCATATGGTAGAGGAAGAATTATTGGTGATTTTCGTCGTATTGCTTTATATGGAATAGATTATTTGAAAGAAGAGAAGATTAAAGATTTAAAGAATTTAAAAGGTGATATGACTGATGAGTTAATTAGACTAAGAGAAAATGTTTCTGAGCAAATTAGAGCACTTGATGAAATTAAAAAGATGGCAAAAGGTTATGGATTTGATATTAGTAAGCCTGCTAGTAATTCGAAAGAAGCTGTTCAATGGACTTATTTTGGATATTTAGCTGGGGTTAAAGAGAATAATGGTGCTGCTATGAGTTTAGGAAGAGTTGATGCTTTCTTTGATATTTATTTTGAAAGGGATTTAGCAAGAGGAGTTATTACAGAAAAAGAAATACAGGAAATAATTGATCAATTTGTAATTAAGTTAAGACTTGTAAGACATCTTAGAACACCAGAGTATGATGAGTTATTCTCTGGAGATCCTACTTGGGTTACTACATCTGTTGGTGGTGTTAGTGTTGAAGGTGAGAGTATGGTTACTAAAACTAGTTATCGTATTATTCATACTCTTACTAATTTAGATACTTCACCTGAACCTAATATGACTGTTTTGTGGAGTGAGGCATTACCTGATAATTTTAAAAAGTATTGTGCTAGAATTTCTATTGAGACAGATGCAGTACAATATGAAAATGATGATGTCATGCGTCCTATATATGGAGATGATTATGCTATTGCTTGTTGTGTATCTGCAATGAGAGAAGGACGTGATATGCAGTTTTTTGGAGCTAGATGTAATCTTGTTAAAACACTTCTTTATTCTATTAATGGTGGGATAGATGAGAAGACTTTTGATAAAGTTCTTGATGGATTTGATAAAACTACTGATGAAGTACTAGATTATGATAAAGTTAAAAAATCTTATTTTAAGGCAATAGAGATGGTTGCAGAACTTTATGCTAATACTATGAATGTTATTCATTATATGCATGATAAGTATGCATATGAGGCATCTTTAATGGCACTTCATGATACAAATGTTAATCGACTAATGGCTTATGGGGTTGCTGGTCTTTCAGTTGCGGCTGATTCTCTTTCAGCAATTAAATATGCTAAAGTAAGACCTGTTTATAATGAAGATGGTATTGCGATAGATTTTAATATTGAAGGAGATTTTCCTAAGTATGGAAATGATGATGATAGAGTAGATAATATTGCTAAAGAAATACTTGATAAGATGTATAAAGAATTATCACGTCATAAATGTTATAGAGATGCTCATCCAACACTTTCTGTTTTGACTATTACATCAAATGTTGTCTATGGAAGTAAGACTGGTGCTACTCCTGATGGAAGAGAAGCTGGTGTTGCTTTTGCACCCGGTGCTAATCCAATGCATGGAAGAGATAGTAGTGGTGCGATCGCATCTTTGAATTCAGTTGCTAAACTTGATTATGCTAATTGTTGTAGAGATGGTATTTCTAATACATTCTCAATTGTTCCTAGTGCTTTAGGACATGATAAAGATACTCAAATAGAAAATTTAGTTAACTTAATGGATGGTTATTTTTCACAAGGTGCTCATCATTTAAATGTAAATGTATTAAATAGAGAGACTTTAATTGATGCAATGAATAATCCAGATAAATATCCACTTTTAACTATTCGTGTTTCAGGTTATTCTGTTAGATTTAATAGACTTACAAGAGCTCAACAAGAGGAAGTAATTAGTAGAACATTCCATGAAAAAATATAAAGGTGCGGTAGATTCTATTGAAAGTTTTGGACTTGTTGATGGTCCAGGTATTAGAACAGTTATATTTTTAAGTGGATGTAAGTTAAGATGTAAGTATTGTCATAATCCTGAAATGCAGATAATGACAAAACCTAATATGAGTGTTGATTATGTAGTTGATAGAATTTTACGTAATAAGCCTTATTTTAAAAATAATGGAGGAGTTACATTTTCTGGAGGAGAACCTTTATTACAAGTAGATTTTTTAATTGAAGTTTGTAAAAAGTTAAAAAAAGAAAATATCCATATAGCGCTTGATACTGCAGGAGTTGGAGTTGGGCGATATAGTGAAATTCTTGAATTAGTAGATTTAGTTTTATTTGATGTTAAACATACTAATAAAGATGGATATTTGTCTCTTACTGGATTTTTAGAAGATGAGTCTTTAAAGTTTATAGATGAATTAAATAAAAGTGGTAAGAAGGTGTGGATACGTCAAGTTATAATACCTACTATTAATGATAATAGTGAATATTTAGATAGTTTATGTAAGTATTTAGAGAAAATAAAAAATATAGAAAAAATAGAATTTTTACCATTTCATCATTTAGGATTTGAAAAATATAAAAAATTAGGAATAAAAAATTATTTTGAAAATATAGAAGAAATGGATAAAGAAAAGTGTGACAAATTATATTTAGAATTTATGGAAAAATATAAAAAATTATAAAATTTATATTTTTCTTTTTTCTTTTATAGACAATTTTTTTTCATATTGGTATAATTATATTTGTGAAGATAATATTTTTTGAAAGAGGCGATAAGTAATGAGAAAAAATTTATTGAAGTTTGGAATTATACTTTTTGTGTTAACTCTTTTAGTTTTGACTCCTAGAGAAAATAGTCTTTCAGTTAAACAAAAAGAATATAATGATCCAAATGATAATGTTGAAATATCTACTAGTGAAGTTGCTGATGGAAAGTTTAGAGTTGAAATTAAAAATTTCACTAAATCTGTAAATAATGTTAATGTTGCAGTATGGTCAAAGAAAAATGATCAAGATGATTTAGTTTGGGAGAATGCTAAAAAAGATGAAAATGGTGTTTATTATTTAGATGTTTTTCTTAAAGATCATAAGTTTGATGAATGTGATTACTATATTCATGTTTATTATAATAACAATAATGGTTGGATTGGTGCTATTACTAAAGAAGATGTTACTGTTAATAAAGGAAGTTTTGCTCCTCCTGTCAAAGTTGGAAATGATAAAATTACTATTTCTTTAAATGGTAGTGATTATAGTCAAGATAAAACTGTAGAGTTTGCGGTATGGTCAAGTGAAGGAGGACAAGATGATTTAAGATGGTATAAAGCTGATAATAGAGATGGTAATCTTTCTTATACAATTCCACTTAAAAATCATAAAACTAAAGGTAAATATAATGTTCATGTTTACGGACATGATAATAAGGGGAATCCAATTTTCCTTACTTGGACAAATTTTGATGTTAATCCACCTAAGGTAGAACATTCTAATGTAGAAACACCTGTTTTTAATCCAGAAACTAATACTTTTACTGTTAGTGTTAAAAATATTGAAAGTGAAACAGGAATTAGTAGAGTTCAAATTCCTGTGTGGTCAAAGAAAAATGGTCAAGATGATATAGTTTGGTATGATGCACATTATGATAATGCTGATAATAGTTGGAAAGTTGATGTTAATATTGGAGATCATAGTGGTGAGAAAGATACATATTATGCACATATTTATGTTACAACAGAAATAGGGATATTTGAATGTATTGATGGTGTTTCTGTTGATGTTGAACCTAAAAAAGCATTGATTGCTAATGCTGATCCTTCAGGTAAAAACTTTACAATTAGTTATGCTAATTATAAGAAATATTCAAGTGGTACACTTAAAGTTGCAGTTTGGTCAGATAAAAATGATCAAGATGATTTAGAGTGGTATACTCTTAAAAATGGAAAATATGAAGGAGTTTTTAGTGATCATTTAGGAAAAGATGGAATAGTTGATCCTGGAAAGTATGCAGTTCATTTATATATTTATGATAAAAATGGTAAATTTTTAAAATTCGATTCAACAAGTTTTGAAGTTTTAAATCCACAAACTACTACATTTACTACTACAGATGTCGTAAATGGTAAATTTAAAGTTTTAATAGATAATGTTTCAAGTAAATTTAATAGGATTGAAGTACCTGTGTGGTCAGAGAAAAATGATCAAGATGATATAGTTTGGTATAAGGCTAAAAAAGTAAAAACAGGTTCTTATGAAGTAGATGTTGATATTAAAAATCATAAATTTAGTGAAGGTAAATATTTTGTTCAAGCTTATATGTATGGAGAAAATGGTAAGTTTAGTTTTTTACATACAACTAAAGATATAACAATCAACAAAGGTGAAATAAAACCTGAGGATATTATTAATGATAGAGATACTAATATTCAAGTATCAATAAGTGATAGTGATTTTTATGGATATAAAGTAAAATTTAAAGTATGGCCAGAAAAAGATGAAAAAAATGGTGTATTTTGGTATAATGCAGAAAGTAAAGATGGAAAAATTACTAGTAATATTTCTATAAATAATCATAAAAGAGTTGGTAAATATATTGTAAAAGCCTATGTATATGATGATAAAGGTAATTCTTACTTTATTACTGAGTCTAGTTTTGATATAAGTGATATAACTTTTGATGCTACTATTGAAGAAGATAGTATTGATGCTACTGGTAGTCGTGATGATAATGTTGTTTATCGTGTAAAAATTAGTAATATTAATAGTGTATCTGGAGTTAAAAATGTTAGGGTACCTGTATGGTCAAAAAATGATCAGAGTGATATAAAATGGTATGATGCTGTTTATCATCCTGAAGATAATACTTATACTGTTGATGTAAAACCTGATAATCATAAATATAATAATGGTTTATATCATACTCATGCTTATGTTATTGGAGAAAATGGAGCAGAAAAAGGTTTCCCAATACAAAGAGATGTTACAATTAATTTAATACCTAAAATATTAAATAATACTATTGTTAATACTGGGGATAAAGGTAAATGGAGAATACGAATTATAAATACACCTGATAATATTAAAAATATAACAGTACCAACTTGGTCAGATAATGGTGGACAAGATGATTTAGTTTGGTATAATGCTAAAAAGCAAGGTGATGGTAGTTGGGTTGCTGATGTTAAAGCGGTTGCTCATTATCCACATGGTAAAATGTATACTGATGTTTATGTATATTATAAAGATGGAACAGAGAAAAAACTTCCTTATTTATCTGAGCATCCATATCAAATGCAAAATTCATATACTATACAGCCAACATATTATTCTCAACATAATGGACCTTGGGGTGGAGCTTGGTTTGGAAGATGGCAGATGGGACCAACTGGATGTGTTCCTACATCGCTTGCTATGGCTTTGAATCCTATAGTTGGTAATATAGATCCTTTTACAACAGCATCTTATCTATATAATGAAACTAATAGTTTTAATAAATTTTATGCAGGTGCTGGAGGAAATGCTTTTCCTACCACAACAAGTCATTTTGGTTCTGATTATAGAGGTTTAAATAGTCCGGACCAAATAAGACAAGCACTAAGAGGAGGAGCAGTTGTAATTGCACTTGTAGGACAAGGACATTTTGTTGGTAATGCTGATACTACCCATGCTATTGTATTATATGGACTTAATGGTGATACACCTAATATTTATGATCCTTATACTTTAGGTAAAAATAGACCATGGTTTGTTAATAATGTTTCTATTGATACTTTATGGAATGAAAGAAGTACTAATCATTGGGATAATGAATCAGGAGCTGTGTTCCATGAAATATTCTAGGAAAACTCAAATATGAGTTTTTCTTTTTTTTGTTGACAATTTTAAACGTTTTTAATATAATGTTAATAACAACTAAAATATTGTTGTTATTTTGATAGTAAGGAAGGAGATGTGTTATTATGCCAATTGAAAAAATGAGATTTAATCTTTCTCTTTTAGACAAAAAAGGTGAAGTAAAGAAAGAATTAAATGATTTAGATATATATGAAGTAGAAAATGCTTTAACAATTGTAGATAATGATTTATATGATAGTCATATTGAGTTTAAAAACGTTGTTGATGAAAATAAAGAATTAAAATTAGTTAAAAAGAAGTAAATAAAAAAATCTAGCAATTGCTAGATTTAATAACATAATGGTCGGGAAGACAGGATTTGAACCTGCAACCCCTTGGTCCCAAACCAAGTGCTCTACCAAGTTGAGCCACTTCCCGAAAATAATGGTGCGCTCGAAGGGATTCGAACCCCTGACCTTTTGGTTCGTAGCCAAACACTCTATCCAACTGAGCTACGAGCGCAAACTCACAAGCCGTTCGTCCCGTTTCATAAGACATTTATAATGATATCACTTTTTTTCATTTTAGTCAATAAAATGATTAAAATTGCTTAAAATCTGTTAAATAAAAATTTAAGTTCCACTTTAATATATATAAGTAGAAGTTACTTTTTAACACAAGATATTATATAATAT
>CANRNO010000008.1 GCA_947632065.1 uncultured Bacilli bacterium
TCTTTTTATCTAAATAATAATTATATACAAATCTACTACTACCAATACATTTATTAATTAATATTTTTTGTTCTTCTATAGGATATATTCTAAATTGATAAGCTTTATTTATTAACACCGGAACCACCCTCTAACCTTATAAATTAAGTATATCAATAAAACAATTGTACGTCAATACTGTTTGTTAACTTTTGTTTATTTTTGATTAAACTCACTTTCCTTATAAATAAAAAAAAGATATACAAAAATGTATACCTATTTTGTTTTAGCTTCCTCTTTTTTCACTTCTGGTGCATCTACAAGTTTTAAAACAACCATTAAAGCATTATCTCCACGACGTTCATCAAGTTTTAAAATTTGAGTATATCCACCATTTCTATTAGCATAACGGCTTGCTAAATCATTAAATACTTTATCTACAACTTTTTTATCATTATGAACAAAAGCAAGAGCTCTACGACGAGAACCTAAATCTCCTTTTTTACCATAAGTAATTAACTTATCTACAAATTTACGAACTTCTTTTGCTCTAGTATCTGTAGTAGTAATTGTCTCATTCATAATTACTTCTTTAGAAAGTGTAGCAAGCATACTTCTTCTATGTTTATTATCTCTACCTAATTTTCTATATGCCATTGTTAAACCTCCTTATTTTAGTCATCTTCACGTAAACTTAGACCCATTTCTTTAATCTTAGTTAAAACTTCTTTTAAAGATTTCTTACCTAAATTACGTATTTTCATCATATCTGTTTCACTCTTATTAACTAAATCTTGGATATTGTGAATTCCAGCTCTCTTTAAACAATTATAAGCTCTAACTGAGAAATCTAAATCCTCAATAGAAGTCTCTAGTGCTTTAACTTTAGGATCCTCTGTTTTTTCAATCATTATACCACTGCAATCAGCAATTGATGATAAATCAGTTAAGATATCAAAATGTTCAATTAATATACGACTTGCTAAAGCAATAGCTTCTTCTGGTTTAATAGAACCATTAGTATGTACTTCTAATACTAACTTATCATAACTTTCATCTTGTCCTACACGAGCACTTTCAACATTATATGCAACATTTTCAACTGGAGAATATAATGAATCAATTGCAATAACTCCAGCTTTCTTAATTCCATAAAGCTTCTTATTTTCTTCACTCTTAACATATCCACGACCATTAGTAACAGTCATTTCCATATTTATACTTCCACCTTTAGCTAAAGTACAAATAACTTTATCAGGATTTATAATTTCGATATCTGAATCATGTTCGATATCCTCAGCCTTAACTTCTCCTTCACGAGAAACATTAAGACGTATTATCTTCTCTTCATTTGAATGATTCTTAATAACTAAACCTTTTAAGTTTAATATAATCATTACAACATCTTCATAAACACCTTCAATAGTTTGAAATTCATGAAGTACACCATCAATTTTAATACTACTAATAGCACTACCTGGAAGAGATGATAACATAACTCTTCTTAAAGCATTACCTAAAGTTGTTCCGAATCCTCTTTCTAATGGTTCAAGTTCGAATTTTCCATAGAAATCACTTTCTACAGAATCAGTAATTTTATATATTGGTTTTTCAAATTGTAACATGAAACTAACCTCCCTTTATTTATTAACCGCGTGGGCGTTTTGGTGGACGACATCCATTATGTGGTATTGGTGTAACATCATAGATAGCTGTAACTTCAAGACCAGCTGTTTGAAGTGATCTAATAGCAGTCTCTCTACCTGGACCTAATCCTTTTACATATACTTCTACTTTACGCATATTCATATCATATGCTTTTTTACCTGCTTCTTCTGCAGCTTGTCCAGCAGCAAATGGAGTAGATTTTTTACTTCCCTTAAATCCTAGGGCACCTGGTGCTGCCCAAGTTACAACATTTCCATCCTTATCTGTAACAGTAATAATAGTATTATTAAATGTTGCATGGATATGAACAATACCTTCTGGTATATTCTTCTTTACTTTTTTCTTTCTAGTTTTATAAGCCATAGGTTACTACCTCCTTTTATCTATTATACTTTCTTCTTATTAGCTACAGTCTTACCTTTACCCTTACGAGTACGAGCATTTCTGTTAGTTCTTTGTCCTCTTACTGGAAGACCTTTTTTATGACGATCTCCTTGATAAGATCCGATTTCCATTTTAGTTTTAATATTCATATTTACTTCACGACGAAGATCACCTTCAGTTAAATACTTATTAACTTCATCACGAATCTTAACTAAATCATCTTGAGTTAAATCCTTAGTAAGTGTAGTAGGATTTAGTCCTGCATCTCTTACTATTTTTCTTGCTAAACTCTTTCCAATACCATAAATATAAGTTAATGAAATAACTATATGTTTATTATCTGGAATATTTACTCCTTTAATACGTGCCATATATTACACCTCCTAAAATTATCCTTGTCTTTGTTTATGTTTTGGGTTCTCACAAATAACCATTGTTACCCCTTTACGTTTAACAACTTTACATTTTGGACACATTGGTTTTACTGATGCTTTTACTTTCATATTTTCATCCTCCTCATTTACGATAGGTTATTCTCCCACGTGTTAAATCATAAGGCGAAAGTTCTATCGTTACTGTATCACCTGGTAAGATGCGAATGTAATGCATTCGTATTTTACCAGAAACGTGGGCTTCTATCTTATGACCATTTTCAAGTTCAACTCTAAACTTTCCTCCTGGTATAATTTCTAGAACTTTCCCTTCAACTTCAATAACGTCTTCTTTAGCCATCTTTTCACTCTCCTGTTAATATTTTATATCCATCTTCAGTTACAACTACTGTGTGTTCAAAATGAGCAGATGGACTACCGTCTTCTGTTATTACAGTCCAGTCATCATCTAAAAGTAAAATATCTGGACTACCTAATGTTAACATTGGTTCAATAGCAATTACCATTCCAGGTTTTAATCTAACTCCAGTATTAGGAGTACCATAGTTTGGAACATCTGGATCTTCATGAACACTAGTACCAACACCATGTCCACAAAGTTCTAACACAACTCCAAGACCATGTTCATGAGCATAAGTCTCAATTGCATGTCCAATATCACCAATTCTATTTCCTGGTTTTACTTGACTAAGACCAACGAATAGAGATTTCTCTGTATCAGTAAGTAATTGTTCTATATCTTTACTTACCTCTCCTACTGTATAAGTCCATGCTGAATCTCCATGATAACCCTTATAACATGCACCAATATCAACTGAAATAATATCACCATTTTCAAGTTTTCTATCACTAGGAATACCATGAACTACTTCATCATTTATACTAGCACATATAGTAGCAGGAAATCCATCATACCCCTTAAAAGAAGGTGTAGCATCTTGACTTCTAATAAAATCTTCTGCTAAGCGATCTAACTCTTTAGTCGTAATACCTTCTTTTATAAAAGGCTTCAAATATTGATGAGTATCATAAACAATCTTACCTGCTTTTCTTAAAAGTTTTATCTCTCTTTCACTTTTAATAGTGATCATTAACTTTCATCTCCAATAATCTTATCAATTCTTTGGAAAACTTCTTCTATAGTACCTATACCATCAACATGTTTTAAAACACCTTGTTTTTCATAATGTTTAATAATAGGCTCAGTTTTATCTAAATAAGTTTGATAACGTGTATTAAAAGCTTCAATATTATCATCACTTCTTTGATAAAGTCTTCCTCCACATTCATCACAAACCGACTCTTGTTTTGGAGTATTCTCTAAAACATTTACATTGTAGATTGCTCCACAATCCTCACAAATTCTTCTACCGACTATTCTTTTTTCTAAGACATCTCTATCTATATCTATTGATATTACATTACCAACTTCAAAACCTAAAGATTTTAAAATTTCATCATAATGAATAGCTTGTTCCAAATTTCTTGGAAAACCATCAATTATAAATCCATTTTTACAATCATCTTTTTCTAATCTTTGTTTTACAAGTTCATAAGTAATTTCATCTTTAACAAGATTTCCACTTGATAAAGTTTCTCTAACATATATTCCCATCTCAGTATCTTCTTTGGAAATATCTCTTAAAATATCTCCTGTAGATATATGAGGAATATGATATTTTTCTGTTATAAGTTCTGCTTGTGTTCCTTTACCCGCTGCTGGGGGCGCAACTAACATTATATTTTTCATCGTCTACTATATCCTCTCTTATAACTTCTAGCAAGTATACTACCTTCAAGTTGTTTATATGTCTCAAGTGCAACTCCAACTACGATTAATAGTCCAGTTCCACCAATAGTAACTGTTGTAGGTAAACTAGTTACTTTAGAGAATATTATTGGAAGTCCTGCTAGAACAACTAAGAATAATGATCCTAAAACTGTAAGTCTTGATAATATTCTATTTATATGTTCTTCAGTTTCTTCTCCTGGTCTAATACCTGGAATATATCCTCCATTTTCTTGTAAATTCTTAGCAAACTCATCAGGTTTTAATTGAATAAATGTATAAAAATATGAGAACAAGAAAATTAATACTACATATACTACAAAACCAACTGGAGTTGTATACACTAAATATTTTTGAACAAATAATGTAAATCCTTCATTTCTAACTACTTGTGCAATAAATGTTGGAATTGAAAGTAGACTAGATGCAAAAATTACTGGAATAACTCCTGCTGAATTAATCTTAATTGGCATAAATGATTGACTAGCACCATAAGCATTTGTTGATTTATTTGCATATTGTATAGGTATTCTTCTTTCACTTTCTTGAACAAAGATTACACCAATAACAATTAAGAAATATACAATAACAAATAAAGCAAATTTTAAAAATCCAAGTATAGTTTGTTGTGTTGTTGTAAATTTCACTAAATTAGTAAATGCAACAGTAAACATCTCTGGTAAACTAGCAATAATACCAGCCATAATAATTAAACTTATTCCATTTCCAATTCCCTTTTGACTAATTTGATCTCCAAGCCATAACAAGAATGAAGTACCAGCAGTAATAATAGTTGAAATATATAAATACTGCATTGGATTACCAGTTTTTCCAAGCATTGCAAATGCTAAGATATAACCTTCAAAGAATGAAAATCCTATACCAACAAATCTTGTTATTTGATTAATCTTTTGACGACCAACATGACCTTGCTTAGCAAGTTCAGAAAAATAAGGAACTATATCCATTTGTAATAATTGCATAATAATAGATGCAGTAATGTATGGTGTAACTCCTAATGTAAATATAGAACCAGGAGTACCTCCACCCATTCTATTAATAAGTTCTAAAGCAGCAAACTTACCATTCATATCTTCAATTCCAGGAATAGTTATTTCTCTTCCTAAAATGAAAATTGTAAGCACTCCTAATGTAAATAATATTCTTTTTCTTAAATCTTTATTTGTAGGAGTAAATAATTGCTTTATGGTTTTAAACATATTAGATCACCTCAGCTTTACTTCCTGCACTTTCAATCTTAGCTAAGGCAGTTTTTGAAAACTTATGTCCTTGAATAGTTAACTTCTTCTCAAGAGTTCCATTTCCAAGAACTTTAATTCCTGCTAATTGCTTACGAACAATTCTTTTTTCTAAAAGTAATGCTGGTGTAACTAAAGTTCCATCATCAAATACATTTAAATCACTTAAATTAACAGTAGCATATACTTTCTTAAATCTATGATTTGAAAATCCTCTTTTTGGAAGTCTACGATATAAAGGTAATTGTCCACCTTCAAATACTGGATTAATACTTCCACCACTACGTGCCTTTTGTCCCTTTTGTCCACGACCACTAGTTTTTCCTAAACCAGATCCAGGTCCACGACCTACACGTTTCTTAGAGCTTGTAGCTCCTATATTCTTTTCTAATTCATGTAACTTCATTATCCTAATATCTCCTCTACTGATTTACCACGAAGTCTTGCAACTTCTTCTGGTGTTTTAATAGATTTTAGCGCATTAATGGCTGCAGTTGCCATATTTAATTTAGTTCTTGCTCCTAGGGACTTAGAAACAATATCACGAACTCCCGCTAATTCTAGAACAGCTCTTACTGAACCACCAGCAATAACTCCAGTACCTGCAGCAGCAGGTTTAATAATAACTCTAGCAGCTCCACTAGTACCTATTGCCTCATGTGCAACTGTTCTTCCATCTATTAGAGGTATTTTAATCATATTTTTATTAGCATCTTGAATTGCCTTTTTAATAGCATCTGGTACTTCATTAGCTTTTCCAGTACCAATACCAACAAGACCTTTTCTATCTCCAACAACTACAGTTGCAGAAAATCTTCTTTGACGACCACCTTTGTTAACTTTAACAACACTTTTGATCTCAATTACTAATTCTTCTAAAGCCTTGTCTTTTGAAAAATCTTTCTTTCTTTGCATAGTAACCTCCTATTAGAATTTAAGTCCGGCTTCACGCGCAGCATTTGCAAGCGCTTCAACACGTCCATGATAAAGATATCCACCTCTATCAAATACTACTTTTGTTATATTAGCTTTCTTTGCTTCTTTTGCAATTTTCTCACCAACTAATTTTGCTGCTTCTACATTTCCACCATTTTTAATATTTAAATCTTTATCTAGTGAAGAAGCAGAACAAAGAGTAGTCTTATTTTCATCATTTATGATTTGTGCATAGATTTCTTTATTTGATCTAAACACATTTAATCTTGGTGTAGCTTCAGTTCCCATAATTTTATTACGAATTCTTTCATGTCTAGCAATACGCATTGCATTACGAGATTCTTTTTTTATCATATTATCCTCCTTTTTCTACTTAATTAAGCAGCTTTCTTTCCTTCCTTACGACGAATATGTTCATTCTCATAACGAATTCCTTTACCTTTATAAGGCTCTGGTGGTCTTACCTTTCTAACGTTTGCAGCAAACTCTCCAACTTTAACTTTATCAATACCTTTGATAACTATTTTATTGTTTCCATCTGCTGTAACAGTAAGTCCATCTACAACTTCCATCTCTACAGGATGAGAATATCCTGCATTAATTACTAACTTTTTACCTTGAACATTAAAACGATATCCAACACCAACTATTTCTAGTGCTTTTTCATAACCATCAGTAACACCTTTAATCATATTAGTAATTAAAGCATTCATTGTACCATGATTAGCTTTAAATTCTTCGCTTTTTCTCTCTAAGGTAATAGCATTTTCTTCTTGTTTCATAGTAATACCATTAAGCATTACTTGTTCTAAAGTTCCTTTAGGTCCTTTTACCTCAACTATATTATCATTCATTGTTACAGTAACGTTCTCAGGAACTTTGATGATACGATTACCAATACGGCTCATATGTACACCTCCTCATATTAATAAATTTTACCAAATATAAGCTATAACTTCCCCACCTATATTATTCTTGCGAGCTTCTTTATCTGTCATTATTCCACGTGATGTAGAAATAATAGCTATTCCTAATCCATTAAGAACTTTTGGTAACTCATCATGTTTAGCATAAACACGAAGTCCTGGTTTAGAAATTCTCTTTAGCCCAGTGATAACTCTCTGTTTCTTATCAGCATATTTTAAAGTTAATACAAGAGTTCCTTGAACATTATCTTTTTCTAATTTATAGTCTTTAATAAATCCTTCTTCTTTTAAGATTCTAGCAATCTCACTTTTTTCCTTTGATGCTGGAACCTTTACTTCTTCATAACGCATACCATTAGCATTACGAATGCGTGTTAACATATCTGCGATTGAATCTGTTACTACTGCCATTTATAACTCCTCCTTTCACGCTTACCAACTTGATTTTTTTACACCTGGTATTTGTCCTTTATTAGCAAGTTCTCTAAAACATATACGACAAATTCCAAACTTACTCATAACACCATGAGGTCTTCCACAACGTGAACATCTAGTATATTCACGTACTTTGTATTTTTGTTTTTTACGCGCTTTTGCGATTATACTTTTCTTTGCCATTTTATCCCTCCAATTACTTTCTAAAAGGAATTCCAAGTCCATCTAATAAGTCAAATGCTTCTTCATTAGTATTAGCTGTAGTTACGAAAACGATATCCATTCCACGTACTTTTACAACTTCATCATATTCGATTTCAGAGAAAATTAATTGTTCTTTAATTCCCATAGTATAGTTTCCTCTTCCATCAAATGATCTTTTATTAACACCTCTGAAGTCACGTACACGAGGTAGAGAAATAGCAATTAACTTATCCATAAAGTTATACATATTTTCTCCACGTAATGTAACTTTACATCCGATAGATTGTCCTTCTCTTACTTTAAATCCTGCAACTGATTTCTTTGCTTTTGTAATAACTGGTTTTTGTCCAGCAATTTTAGTTAAGTCAGATACTGCTGCATCTAACAATTTAGAATTTGTTGTAGCATCTCCAACTCCCATGTTGATAACAATTTTATCAATCTTAGGAACTTCCATAACGCTCTTATAATTATATTTTTTCATTAAACTTGGAACTACTTCATTTAAGTATTTCTCTTTTAGGCGGTTCATAGTTGTCCTCCTTCCAATTAATCAATTTTTTCATTTGATTTTTTTGTAACTCTTATTTTTTTACCTGATTTACTATCAGTATCATGTCCTATTCTAGTTCTCTTTTTAGTCTTAGGATCAACAATCATAACATTAGATGCATGAATTGGTGCTTCTACTTC
Organism: uncultured Bacilli bacterium; assembly: GCA_947632065.1. GTDB lineage: Bacteria > Bacillota_I > Bacilli_A > RF39 > UBA660 > CANRDQ01. The sequence goes on from CANRNO010000008.1 coordinate 8,666, forward strand.
TAGAATTCCACCAGTCTCTTGACCAGTAGGTTTTTGATGTTTCTTAACAATATGAACACCTTCAACAACTACTTTATTTTCATTTTTTAATGTCTTAATTATTTTTCCTTCCTTACCTTTATCAGAACCAGCAATAACGACTACTTTATCTCCAACTTTTAGCATTATTCTTCCTCCTTATAGTACTTCTTTTGCTAAAGATACAATCTTCATATAATCTTTATCACGAAGTTCACGTGCTACTGGTCCGAAAATACGAGTACCAACTGGACTCTTATCATCTTTAATAATAACACAAGCATTATCGTCAAACTTAATATAACTTCCGTCGTCACGTCTAACGCCTTGACGACTACGAACGATAACTGCTTTTACAACTTTTCCTTTTGGAAGTGCTGAGTTAGGAATAGCATTTTTAACTGTACCTACAACAACATCTCCAATATTTCCTGTCTTAACCTTGCTCCCACCAAGTACACGAATAACTAAAAGTTCACGTGCTCCTGAGTTATCAGCAACTTTTAATCGACTTTCTTGTTGTAACATAATTATTCCTCCTTCTCATCAAAGCATTTATTATAAAATTACTGCTTCTTTTACTATTTCTTTTAAATAAAAATGTTTTGTTTTTGAGATTGGTCTTGTTGAAACAATTCTTACTGTATCTCCTACTTTTGCTTTATTTGTCTCATCATGTACAGAGTATTTCTTAGAACTCTTAACTCTCTTGTGATATAACGGATGAGTTTTATAAGTTTCTACTAAAACTGTTATCGTCTTATTATTAGTAGCACTAACTACTTTTCCAACTAGCTCTTTTCTGATTTTCTTTTCCATGATAACCTCCCTACGCATCCTTCTTACGTTCATTAAGAACGGTTTTCATTCTTGCTACGGTGTGTCTTAAATCTCTGATTCTTGAAGGTTTTTCTAAAGTACCAGTTGCTTGTTGAAAACGTAAATTAAATAACTCTTCTTTACTTTCTTTTAACTTCTCTTCTATTTCTTCATTAGATAGTTGTCTTATTTCTTTAACCTTCATTTACATCACCACCATTTTCTTTTTTAACAAATTTTGTGGCCATCGGTAATTTGTGTCCAGCAAGTCTTAACGCCTCACGTGCTACTTCTTCGCTAACTCCAGAAATTTCAAACATAATCTTTCCTTCCTTAACAACAGCAACCCATCCTTCAACGTTACCTTTACCTTTACCTTGACGAGTACCGATAGGTTTTTTAGTAAGTGGCATATGTGGGAATATATTAATCCACACTTTTCCACCACGCTTCATATAACGTGTCATGGCAATACGTGCAGCTTCTATTTGATTAGCAGTAACCCAAGCACCTTCTTTAGCTTGAATACCATACTCTCCAAAATGTAATTCAGTATTACCACGAGATTTACCTTCATGAGGTAATCTATGAACACGTCTATATTTTACTCTTGACGGTATCAACATATTAATTACCTCCCTTAACTTTTTTTGAAGGAAGAATTTCTCCTTTATAAATCCATACTTTTACACCGATTTTTCCATATGTAGTATCTGCTTCTGCAGTTGCATAATCAATATCAGCGCGTAATGTATGTAGAGGAATAACTCCTTCTTTATATCCTTCACTACGAGCCATATCAGCACCACCAAGGCGACCTGATACCAAAGTTTTAATTCCCTTAGCTCCAGCTTTCATACCATTTCTAATAGCACGTTTTTGAGCCATACGGAATGATGCTCTGTTTGTGATTTGGTTTGCAATTGAATCTGCTACTAGTTGAGCATTCAAATCAGCCTTCTTAATATCAACTATTGAAATTTGAACTTTCTCACCAGCAATAGAAGATAATTGCTTTTTAAGTTTTTCTATTTCTTCTCCACCACGTCCAATCATAACACCTGGTTTAGAAGTATGTATAAATAATTCACATCTCTTAGAATTTCTTTCAATTTCAACTTTAGCAATTCCGGCATTCTTTAAATTTTCTTCTAAATATTTTCTAATCTTAATATCTTTATCTAAATACTTAGAGAAATCTTTTTTATTAGCATACCATTTTGCATTCCAGTCTTTATTAATTCCAAGTCTAAGTCCTCTAGGATCTGTCTTTTGTCCCATAAGTTAACCTCCTATTAATTTTTAGCTTCAGCCTTTAAAGCCACAACAATTACTATGTGACTAGTTCTATGATCTTTGCGTCCGATATGAGAACGTGAATCAAACATATGACGTTTCATAACAGGACCAGCATCTACTCTTGCTTCTTTAACATATAATACATTAGCATCAGCACCTTCATTATTAACAGCATTAGCGATAGCAGAATCTAACACTTTCTTAATAAGTTTGGCAGCTTTAGTATTAGTGTTATTTAAAATTGTTAATGCTTCACTTGTATCTTTACCACGAATTAAATCTATTGTAAGACGTGTTCTTATAGGAGAGATACGAAGTGATTTAGCTTTTGCGATTGCTTCCATTTTCTAATTCCTCCTATTTAGTTCTATTTCTTTTTGTCAGAACCATGTCCACCAAATTTACGAGTTAATGCAAATTCTCCTAATTTATGACCAACCATATCTTCAGTTATATAAACTGGGATAAACTCTTTACCATTATGAACGGCAAATGTATGTCCAATAAAATCAGGGAATATTGTGGAACGGCGTGACCATGTTTTTATGACTTCTTTTTTTCCAGATTTATTTAATTCACGAACCTTTACAAGTAATCTATCAAATACATAAGGTCCTTTTTTTAAACTTCTAGCCATTTAAATCATCCTTTCCTATTTACTATTACGACGACGTACAATAAACTTATCAGATTGTTTTTTCTTACGTGTCTTATATCCAAGTGCAGGTTTACCCCAAGGTGTAACTGGTGCGCTACGTCCGATAGGTGCACGACCTTCACCACCACCATGTGGATGGTCATTAGGGTTCATAACAGAACCACGTACTGTAGGACGAATTCCCATATGACGTTTGCGTCCTGCTTTACCTACTTTTACTAAAGATGCATCTTCATTTCCTACCTCACCAATTGTAGCCATACAAGTTCCAAGAACTTTTCTTTGTTCTCCACTTGATAAACGAAGCATAACATAGTTATCTTCACGTCCTAATATTTGAGCAGATGATCCAGCACTTCTTGCTAACTCTCCACCTTTTCCAGGACGAAGCTCTATATTATGTACCATTGTACCAACAGGTATAAGTGATAATGGAAGTGCATTTCCAACTTTAATATCAGCATTATCTCCTGCTTCAATCATATCTCCTACTTTTAATCCTTTTGGAGCAAGAATATATCTCTTCTCTCCATCAACATAATTAATTAACGCAATATTTGCAGTTCTATTAGGATCATATTCTATACTTGCTACTTTACCAGGTACGCACTTTTTATTTCTCTTAAAATCAATGATACGATACTTTCTTTTAACTCCGCCACCTTGATGACGAACAGTTATCTTACCTTGATTATTACGTCCACCATTTTTAACAATGGTAACTGTAAGACTTTTTTCAGGAGTACTCTTAGTAATATCTTCATTTACTAAAGTACTCATCTTTCTACGTCCTGGTGTAGTAGGTTTATAATTTCTAATTGCCATTTAATTTCTCCTCCTTCTAACCAAGATCTATTGTTTGTCCTTCTTCTAGAGTAACAATTGCTTTCTTCCATTTATTTGTCATTCCAGTATAACGACCAACTCTTCTTTTTTTAGGTTTAACATTTAATGTTCTAATACTTTTAACTTTTACATTAAATAATCTTTCAATAGCACTCTTAATTTCTGTTTTATTAGCTCTAGAATCTACTTTAAATGTATAAGTTCCTGATGATTGAGCAATTTGTGATTTTTCAGTAATTACTGGTGCTTTAATAATTTCTAAATATTTTGAATCCATTAACTAAGCACCTCCTTAATCTTATCAAGATTAGCCTCTGTTGTTAAAATAACATCTGTGCTTACTATATCTAAAACATTAATTTCATCATAGCAAGTAACAAGCACATTACCTAAATTTCTAGCAGCAACTGCGATAGATAACTCTTCATCATTAACAACAACTAAAACTTTTTTATCATCAAGTTTAAGTGCTTTTAATAATTTACTAACTTCACTTGTCTTATTCTCTTTTAATGAGATTTCTTCTAAAACAACAATATTATTTTCTGCTGCTTTCTCACTTAATGCAGAAAGTAATGCTAATCTTCTTTCTTTTCTATTTTGTTTTTTGCTATAATCACGTGGTACTGGAGTTCCATAATTTCCTCCACCTACCCATTGAACAGCACGGATAGAACCTTGACGAGCATGTCCAGTTCCTTTTTGTCTCCATGGTTTTCTACCGCCACCTCTAACTTCAGAGCGGTTTTTAGTTTTATGTGTTCCTTGTCTAAGTGATGCTCTTGCTAAAATAATCGCATCATATAAAACATTTTTATTTGGAGTAATTCCAAAAATATTTTCATCTAACTTTATTTCTTTTACTTTTTCACCTTTAAGGTCTAAAACGTCTACTTTTTTCATTCCTGTTTCCTCCTTTCATCACATTTAATTATTAAAATATTTTTTTATAGTTTATTCTTGTTCTTGTGATGATTCTTCTGTATCAGTATTATCTGCTTCTTTTGTCTCTTCTACTTCTTCAACAACTTCTTCATTTACTTGTGCATCTTCTACTACTTCTTTTTCTTCTGTATCAGTAGCATAAGTAATTAAATCAGCAGCTTCAACTGTTTTATCCGAATTCTTAACAGCTGTACGAATAGTAACAAATGCTTTCTTTGGTCCAGGAACATTTCCTTTAACAAGGATAACGCTATTTTCTAAATCTACTGAAACAATTTCAAGATTTTGAACTGTTCTAGTAACATTACCCATTTGACCAGCCATTTTCTTACCTTTAAGTACATGCATTGGTCTCATTGTACCAAGAGAACCAACTCCACGATGATATTGAGAACCATGTCCCATTGGTCCACGAGATTGATTATGACGTTTAATAGCTCCTTGAAAACCTTTTCCTTTACTAGTTCCACTAACATCAACTATTTCACCAGGATTAAAGATATCTACACCAATTGTTTGTCCTAAAGTGTATTCCTTAACATCTACTCCTCTTATTTCCTTTAAGAAGCGCTTAGGTGAAGTATTAGCTTTAGCAGTATGACCCATTTTTGGTTTATTACTACGTTTTTCTGTAGTAGTACCTGTTGCAAGTTGAATAGCATCATATCCATCTTTTTCTACTGTTTTAATTTGAGTAACAACATTAGGTTCTACTTCAATCGCAGTAACTGGAATTAATTTACCTTCTTTAGTAAATACTTGAGTCATTCCAATTTTTTTACCTAAGATTCCTTTCATAATTATTTCCTCCATTTAATTATTTTGTTTTAATTTCGATATCAACACCACTTGGTAAGTCTAACTTTGATAAAAGATCAATAGTCTCCTTACTTGGATTTTTAATATCAATTAGTCTTTTGTGTGTACGCATTTCGAATTGCTCACGAGAATCTTTATCCTTATGAACAGCTCTTAAAATTGTAAACTTTTCAATTTCTGTCGGTAATGGAACTGGTCCAGAAATTTCTCCGCCAGCTCTTTTAACAGTCTCAACAATTTTAGTTGCTGCATTATCAAGTACTCTATGATCATAAGCTTTCAAACGAATACGAACTTTTTCCTTTGACATTTTTTGTCCTCCCTTCGCCTATATCTAGTATAGACTTGCTCCGTGCAAAAAACCTAATAACTATTTAACAACTTAACCTAGTGTATCAGCAACCTCGCACATCTAAGCAGTCACACATTTTTAATTATAACACCATTTATCCTTAAAAATCAACACTTTTATAAATTTTTTTTAGAAAAATTTTAAGTATCTCTTTAAAATATACAACTAAAAGTTATCTTTTAATACAAAAAAACAGTTAATATTTTAATTAACTTTATTTTCTTTTTTTGTTTTTACCTTTAAATCTACTTACCTTTATAGATGCAGGTATAATACTTAAATCTCCATATTTATCATTTATTTCATCTAAAATAGCCTGAATATTACTATTATCCTTTTCTTCTTTTTCATCAAACAAAGTAAGTTGATCATTTCTTTGTCTACTTAAAGATGAAAGTCTTATACCAATAAGTCTAATAGGATCCTTCTTCCATCCCTCATCTAAAAGCTCCAAAACATTTTTATAAATATCTTCATTACTATCTATAACATTATATAAAGTCTTTTGATGTGAATAACTTTTAAAAAGATTATTCTTTAAAATTATCGCAACGCTTCCTGCATATTGCTTCTGACGTCTCAATTGTCTTCCTACTTCTTCAGATTGTCTAAGAAGTATCTCCTTCAAATCACTTTTAGAAGTAATATCTTTTGCTAACGTCTCACTAACACTAATACTATCATTTTTACTATGACGAATCTCTACCTTTGAAAAATCAATTCCTCTTGCACTTTCTCTAAGAAAAGAAGCTTGATTTTTAAAATATCTTTTCAAAAGTCTCATATCAGCATTAGCAAGTTCTCCTATTGTATTAATATTTATTTTATTTAATACCTCAGAAGTCTTTTTACCAACCATAAATAAATCTCTTACTGGCAACGGATACATCTTTTCTTCAACTTCATCTAAAAACAAAGTATGTACTTTATCTGGTTTTTCAAAATCACTAGCCATTTTAGCACAAAGTTTATTATTACCAATACCAACATTAACAGTAAAACCATAAATATTTTTTATATCATCTTTTATCTTATAAGCAAGTTTTAAATAATCTTTATATAAATAATTAGTACCCGTCATATCTAAAAAACATTCATCAACCGAAAATCTCTCTATTAAGGGAGTATACTTTTTCAAGTAATTATAAAATAAATTAGACTTCTCATAATAACATTCAAAATTTGGAGGAAAAATCTTTAATTCTGGACATTTCCTCCTAGCTGAATATATAGTCTCAGCAGTAACAATACCAAAACGTTTCGCAACAGGACTTTTTGCAAGTACAATCCCACTACGCCTCTTTTCATCTCCTCCAATGACTGCTGGAATATTTCTAATATCTACTTTATAACCTTTACTTAATAAATCTATTGCACTCCAAGATAAAAAAGCATTATTCACATCAACATGAAATATAATCCTTTTCTTTTCCACTTGAACCACCTCATCTATATTATAGAACATATTTTCTATATAAACAAGATAAAACAAATATAAATATTTTAACCATAATATCTTTTCAAATATATTTTTTCATCACCAATTACTAAAGCAACTAAATCAGGATCTTCAATAGATAATACTTTTCTACCATAATCACTAACAAGTGGACCAAAACTAAATAAATAAGTAGGACTTTCTAACAATCTTTTATTAACAAACAATCTATCACCTATTTGGACCTCTTTATCTAAATCATAAAATTGTATATGAAATCTATACTCATTATCATCTTCATCATTTAAAAAATAATTATTACCATCTATCTTTTTTATAACTAATTTTATCATTTTCGTCTATCACCTTTTCCTATATTATCATTTTTCTCATTATGAATATATTTTAAAATATCAATCTGTTTTATACACTTAGGATCTCGATTCAAATCGGATATTTCAAAATATTGTAAATATCTATATTTAAAAACATTAGACAAAAACTCTTTCCCATTTTCTATTAAATTGGGTGCTACAAACTTATCCATTTTACAATTTAAATCAGAAAAATAATCTCCCACCTTCTTCAACTTAGGAAAAATCATCTCTTGTATACCTAAATTATTATGTAAACAATAATTACCAAAACTCTCTACATTAGGCATATTTATTGCTTCTAAAGCATCACTTCTATAAGCAAAATGATTTTTAACATGTTTAACATTTTTCATTTCTATATATCTAATATTTTGACAACCAGCTAAAAAATAATCTCCTACTTCTTCTATTTCATTATTAACAACACCAATTATACTATTACTTTTATCAATAGTAATATCTATATTCCCACCACTATCAGTTGAAAAATGTAGAACCCTTTCTCCACCTTGTATTTTTTCAACCTTAACACCATTAACACTACTCATACTATTTAAAAAATAATCTGGTATTCTCTTATCATATAAACTAATCTTTCCAGTTTTTAAATCCAATAAAAAATAATCCATTAAAATATATTGTTCAGGTGGAAACTTAGTTACCTTATCGTTTTTAATAAGTAAATTATTCGCACCATAATAACAATCCGAAATTCTAGAATTAAATTTATAAAATTTATCATCTATTTGTTTATAAAAAGGTATAGAAAGATTTTCATAATCTATTTTTTGAATCATTCCATAATAATTCTCAAAAGCTTTTGTAAGACCAGGAATTATATTCTCTAAATCATTAGAAAAAGTAGAATCAGGATTCTCAACAGTATGATTATATCTATTTTTTATAGATAAAGTACAATAACCATCTTTAGTAAATTGTATAGATATAACAGAAGTTCCATATTCATCTTGTCTTTGTGGTTTTAAAAAATCATCTCTTCTAATATTATCTACATCTTTTTTTACTGCAAAAAATACATAGCAATCATCTAACCTTCCACCTCTAAAAGTACAAAGACTTTCATTAGACGCATAATACTTTTTAAAATATTGTATTTCTTCTTCTGTTTTACATTCATACAAATCATACCCTGCTTCTTCTAATAATTCAGTTGGTGTTTTCCCAGTATCAACATAAATTTGACTCTTATCTAATCCAGATTTATCAAATATAAAATTTTTAAAAACAGTAATCATATCATATTTTTCTAAATCTTCACCTAAACTATGATTAGGTTCAAAATACTTAAAAAGCAAATCAAAAACAAGTCCTTCATGTTCAAATAATGTAGGAAAAATCCTACGACATAACTTAGCCGTATTTTCTCCATATTTTTTCTTTATCTTTTTATATTCACTATTATTCATAACATTACCTCTATTATCATATTACCATATTTAAAAACAAAAATTAAGCTATTTTATTTCTACTATCTCATCTACTCTTTCACTATGATATTTTCTAGCCTCATCTAAAAAACTATCTATAATAAGTTTTGAATTCTCATCACTTAAATAATTTTTCTCAGGATGCCACTGCACTCCAATATTAAAAGTTGCATTTGGATGTTCAATAGCCTCTATTATTCCATCATCACTCCAAGCAACACTTTTATAAATATGATTATCAACAGCATGATAATTATGAATACTATTAACATCAATTTTATCTTTTTTCAAAATATTATAAAGTTTTGAATTCTTTAAAATAGTAACACTATGACAAACTTCTCCATTAGATACATTATGAGTTATATCTGTATCATTCAAAACAAGTTCAACCTCTTCTTTATAACAACTCATCATTTGCATACTTAAACATACACCTAAAGTTGGAATGTCACGCTCTATAGCACACTCTAAAATATATCTATCATATGGAGTAAATTTAGAACCACCTGGTAAAAACAGTCCATCACACTTATCTAAATAAGAGTTTACTTTTCTTTTTTCACCTTCAGTAAGTAATGGAAAATCCTCATTAGGAGTTTTCATAAAATCAACATCTTGTACAGGTAAAATAATAAAAACTTCCGCTCCCGCTTGTTGTAAAGTTCTCCTTACACTTTCAAAAATATAAAGAGTAGATATTCCATCATCCTCTCCATATCTAATAGGTACTCCAATAACTGGCATAATATCTCCTCCTCTAAACACCTAAATATTCTTCTAATGTAACTTGTCTTTTATAAATATCTTCTGCAACTTCCCTACCAACATATCTAATATGCCATGGTTCATATTGATAACCAGTAATATTCTCTTTTCCTTTTAAATAACGAATTATAAATCCATACTTATGAGCATTACTAGCAAGCCAACGTCCAGCAGGAGTCTCTCCATAAGTATCACTAAGTTCTCCAACATCAAAAGCAAGACCACTTTGATGTTCAGATTGTCCAGGTTTAGCAGAAAAAGTACTAGCCTTTGCTTCTCCATAATTTTTTACATAATTATTATAAAGAGTAGTCTGTCTTGTATATGATCTAAAACCAGAAAGTAAAGGCATATTAAATCCAGCCCCTTTAGCAGCATTTTGTAAAGTAGCAAGCGCAGCTCCAGCAGTAGGATCCACCCCAGGATTATATGAAGCAGGTAAATGATATTTTTTATTAACAATTAAAATTCCTTTAATATAAGTACCAACTTTAGAATTAGAATTATTATTTACTGCTTCTTTTTTTACAACATTTACCTTTCTCTTAACAGTACTCTTATTAGAAGAAGAATCCTTTACCTCATAAACAACTTCATAACTTCCTTCTTTATTCTTATCAATATTAGAAGATACCTTTACCTTATTATCAAGTTTTTTATCATAATTATCTTTAACAGTATATCCCTCTTCTTTATAATCATCTCCAAGAGACAAAGAAACTTCACTATTTCCATTCAAAGTTATCTCTGGCGCCTTAGTATCAACAACTTTAACTTTACGAGTCTTTCTTTTACTTAAAAATAAATATTTAGCTTTATAAGTAATTTTATAAGTTCCAAGTTTTTTATTATTAACTTTTCCAAAAGTATATACATCTAACTTTTTACCAAAAATAGAAGCTTTCGCACCTTTATCTTTAAATTTTGTATTAACTTCTACCTTTTCTACTTCTTTACCATTTATTTTTAAATTTAAAGACATATAAGAGTAAAATAATAAACCACTAAAAAGAATAATAATTAATACAATTACACCTACTAATATTATCATCTTTTTATTTTTTAATTTTAACTTTTTCACAATAACCACCTTATAACTTCTTTAATTATTCATTATAAAAGCCTTTACATCAATATATTTAAATTATACCATAAATCAATGATAAATTGACAAAAACATACAAAAATGATATAATTAGTCCATATTTGAGAGGGGAACGGTAATATGAGTATTAAGGAAATATTAAAAAATTTATTAGCTTTAATTATAGAAAGTAATAAAATAGCAAAATAAAAGGAAGTTATATAATAATTTCCTTTTATTTTTATCTTTTCATTCCATTAGATGATTCATTTTCTTCAGGTTCCAAAGTTAATTTTATTTCTGGTTTTTCTTCCTTTTGAATTTTAGTATCAGGTAACATAGTATTATAATCTGATATAGCACTATCTAAATTATTAAAAATAAATTGATTTTTTAATTTTTCACTTTCATTAGAAAAACTTAAATCAGCACCCTTAATATTAACATCTTTAAAATCCCATCCGGGTCCTATAAGTTCTCCTGGTATTTTACAATTCTCTGCATTTACAACTTTATCAATCATAAAAAACCCTAAATTACAATTAGAAAAATCTAAATTACTAATATCTACACCTTCAAATGTTAATTTATATAAATCAAAATACTTAAGATATTTTCTTAATTTTTCTTTAACAACTAAAACTCCATCCTTATTATCATATAATATTTTTTCATTAATATATAATTTATTATAATATTTATTTGTAGACTCTCCCAATTTTTCATATTCATCTAAAGATTCTAAACAATTATTTAATACACTTTGAGTCTTTTGAATCAATTCTTTTGAAGCCTCTTCTACCTGTTCTTCTTTTTGTATCACACTATCAAGTAATTCTTGTTCTCTATTTGTAAGAGGTCTATTTGAAGTTCTTATTGGTAAATCATCCATAGAAGGAAAATACAACTCCAAAGTATCATCCAAATCTTCTTTCTTTGATAAAACATCTTTATCTTGTTTTTTAATCGAATCAATATAATTTTCCATATCCCTTGGAAATTTAGTATATTTATCTATTTTAGCATCTACAAAACTAGAAGGATAAAATCTAATATCTGATTCATTATTTTTATTAGAATATTTAAATTCAGTACCATATAGTATAACATTTGAGACATCCCAAGATTCATTAGTTGCACCCACCATATCTATAGGTATAACACATTTTTCTAACCCTTTATAAACATCTTTAGGTTTTAATGAATAAGCATTACAATCAGTAAAATCTATACCTCTAACATCAACATCTTTAAAATTTATAAAATACAAATTAAAATATTTTAAATAATCTATCAAAAAACTTTTTATACGTAAAACTCCATCAGTATCTTTTTCAAATAATTCTTCTTCACTTATATCAACTTTATTATAAAATTTTCCCATTTCTGAATCTATAAAATCACATTTTCTAGCTAAAAAAGAATATTTTGTAGAAGTATTAATTATTTTCTTTTCTAATTGTTCTTTTTTACAATCTATTAATTCACTTTCTAATTTTTCACTCCTTTTCTTTATTTCCTCTGAAATATTTATTTGATTAAATGGTTTTAATAAATCTTCTACACATTTTGCATCAGACATATATTTAGATATTTTCTTATCCTCATTAATACCTTCTTTATTTTTACCATAAAAATCAAAATTATAGACTGTTCCTTTAGGACTCACTATTAATCTTTTTTCACATTGTATATTATTAAGTCCATGTTTATCAATTTCATTTTCTTTACCAAAAATATCAATATCTTTCAAAGTAATAAAAAACTTATCAAACTTAGACTCATAAAAATCTTTTTCCCTTATACTTAAATTTAATCGTACACCATTATCCAACTTTATTATAAAACCATTAAGATATTCAAGATATTGTTTTTTTAAAATTTGTACTTGATCTCTACTATTTTTATAGTTATCACTTTTCTTTTTTAAAATCATCAATTCTTTTTTATTTTTCCTAAGTTCTTCTATACATTTATCAATCACTTCATCACCACATATAGAATAATATCTTCTTCTAGTCTTTTCTATTACTGTACTATATTTCTTTTCTTTAGGAACAGATGATATTATATTTAAATTATTATCAATAAAAATACTTGGGAAACAATATTGTTTTTCATCATCAAATGACAAATTACTTTTTCTTCTCCAAAAACTATCTTCTTTTTTCCACAAATCTTCTAAATTAACTTCTAAAAAATCACCGTAATAATTAAAAGATGGATTCTCATCGATTGCTGTCCACTCATAAAAATATTTTAAACCATTACGAAAAGTATCTTTAGGCTCAATATTTTCAACATCTACTTTACCATCAAAATACTCTTTCAAAACATCATTTATAATCTGACAAACTCTAAATTCAAAAGGATAAAAATATCTAATATCTCTATCAAGTTTTTCCTTTACTTCCTTACAACGCTGTAAATAAAGTTCTATAATTTCTCCAACACTTACCTTATTTTCATTTCCTAAAAATGAATCTCTTACAGAATTATCCCAATTATATTCAGCCATTTAAATCACCTATAAATAATACTTATTTATAATTTCCATATCATTATTAAATTCATATACAAAAGGTACTCCAGTAGGTATTTCTAATTCCATAATATCAATATCACTTATATTATCTATATGTTTTCTAATAGATCTTAAAGAATTACCATGAGCAACTACTAAAACATTTTTTCCTTCTTCTAAACTTTTTTTAATAACATTCTCATAATAAGGAACAGTCCTATTACAAGTATCTTTTAATGATTCACAAAGAGGAATATCCTTATCATCTAAATCTTTATACTTTAAATCATGACCAGGATATCTAGAATCGTCTTTTGTAAGTGCTGGGGGTGCTACATCATAACTTCTCCTCCAAAGTCTAACTTGTTCATCACCATACTTTTTAGCTGTCTCTTTTTTATTAAGTCCTTGTAAAGCACCATAATGTCTTTCATTAAGTCTATAATCATACATAACAGGAACATCTATTGCTAAAACTTCTTTAATTATATCTAAAGTATGATTAGCTCTTTTTAAAACCGAAGTATAACATATATCAAATTTAATACCAGATTTTTTTAATTTTTCCCCTGCATCATATGCTTCTTTAATACCATTTTCTGATAAATCAACATCTGTCCATCCAGTAAATTTATTTTCTAAATTCCAAACACTCTCACCATGTCTTATTAAAACTAATTTCATAAAGTTTTTCCTCCTCCTGTTTTTTCATTTTTATTATTAATTTTATCTATTAAATCAGTCAAATCTTCTGGATTAATATCTCCTAATTCTAAATTTTCTTTTAAAGCTTGTAAAATTTTATCTTTTCTACTACTTTGTCCTTTATTACGTTTTAATTCTTCTTGCAAACTATGAGGTAATACTGTACTCTCATCAACTATAGCTTTATCTACATTAGTAGGCATTAAAACCATTTCTACCCCGTCTGCTGTCTCAGGATAATATAAATTAGCATGACATAAATTAACATCTGTTAAATCCCATGACGAATTAGGCACATAATACATATTCCTATCAAAACTAGTTACCTCTTCTAAATCCATAGAAAAGTCAGTTCCTGATAAATCTTTTTTATACACCTTTTGCGGATCAAAAAGCACTAAATTACAATCTTTAAAATTGATACCTTTTACATTAACATTACTAAAATCAATAGTTGATAAATCAAAATATTTTAAACTATCTCTATATTCAGGATATATCTCATAACAACATTTATCATCATTATAATAGAATAAAACTTCTGGTTTAATATCCATTTTTTCTATTTTCGCAGCAGTTTTATTTAATTTATCTATTGATTGAGCAATTTGATTTCTAGATTGTATATTTTCCTGTTCTGCTTTTTCAGCTACTTCTTTTGATTTATTAATTTTATCTTCATATAATTCTCTTTGAGCCTGTAATCTTTCTCTTTCTTGTCGTTCTCGTTCAAGTTTATTAACAATTCTTTGAATAGCCTCTACAGAACTATTATTTTCTAACTTTTCATCATTAAACACAGCAAGTAAGTTCTTATTAAATTTATATTTTAAAAGTGGTTTTCTAACATCAAGAGAACTTACTTCTTTATCTCTATCTTTAATATAAGTTTGAGACCCAAAAGTAAAGGCATCTATTTTCTCTAACTTTTCATTATATACTCTAATTCCAATATTAGTATCAGGTATAAATAAATCTTCAAGTCCAGTTAACTTATAGTCAGGAACATAATCATAAAACACTTCAGCTTTTGGTGAAGTATTTCGAAAATATTCATAATCAGAAAAACTTATTTCATCACCAAGTTCTGACTTAAACCCTGTATGTGCTTCCCTATAAGGAGTATCCCTATAATTAGTTTCCATAAAAAATTCAATAGAATTACCATTTTCTAATAAAATTTTAGGGCTAAATAATTTCTTTAATTTTTCATCTTCAGCATTTGAAAACTCTTTCATAGTATATTTATAAAAATCATCATAAAACATAGTAAGTTCACGATATAAAATTTCAAGTTCCCTATCATCTTCAATATCTTTGAACAAACTTTTACGCACTTTTTCAGGTAAAAAACTATCTCCACTTACTAAACGAGTTTTAGCTGTAAAATGATTTTCTTTATCTACACCAATTAAAATATCAGATCTAAAATCATGATCACCATTAAATATATCTGAACTAATACTTAATCTACTATTTAAAGCTTCAGTAATACTATAATCATCTTCAACTAAAGGTAAGTACCAAAAATCACCATCAGGTATATATTCATGATATTTAATATCCCCTTCTCTAACTACACTACTACTTGGTAAAAAATGATTAAATACCTTTTTATCATCAATCACTAACTTATGTTTTAAATATGGTTCAATATCCTCATTATTATTAATAATAGTACATACCTTTTTATGAACTTCATCTATTTTATTTTCAAATTCAGCTTTAAACATCTTTAATTTAGCCTCAAATAAATCATGATCTCTAACCAACATAGTATTAGCTTTCATTCTTAATTCTTCAGCTGCTTCTTCAACAGATATTTTACTACCACGATTAAGTAAATTTTCTAAAACATTATTATTCCATTTTCCATCCTTATAAAATTTATAATCCATAATATAATCCCCTTAATAAATCATATCATTCAAACAAAATACTGCATATATTGGTAAATAACGAACTTCCTTCTTTGTAGAAAAATTATTTTCAGTAATTCTATAAGCCTGTTGAGTAGTAAACTTCTTCATAAAAACAGAAAGAGATTTTGCCTTAGAATTAGCTTTTGTCGCAAGTTCAATAGGAATAATTTGTCCCATTCTATTTTGAATAACAAAATTAACCTCAGCCTTACCTTGTGATTGATAATAATAAAGTGCATATCCTGCCTCTACTAAAGTTTTAGCTATATGATTTTCATATAATGCCTCTTTTAATTTTTCATTAGTAAATAAAGTCTTAGAATTCATATGCAACATTGAAAATAAAAGCCCATCATCTAGTAAATAAAGTTTAAAACTATCCACCTCTCTACAACTACTAAGAGGAGACTTTGCTGTTTTTATTTTAAAGCTACGATTAACAATTTGATTATTAACTAAATATTGAATAGATTTTTCATATTCTTTAGCACGCCTACCATGTCCCAAAACACCATATTGAAACTTTTTATTATCCTTTTCAAGTTGTCTTGGAACAGAATCTAAAACTTCTATACCACGTGAAATATCTATTAAAGTTTTATTCATCGCAATTTCTTTTTTATAAGCATCTATAATCTTTTGTTTTAGTGCATCAAGTCTATAAGAATCTATTCCTTTAGAAGATGCTAAAACTAACTCAGGAAGACCACCTATTTGTAAATACTCATAAAATAAATCAAGTGCTACTTTATGAAAAGGACAAGTTTTATGTTTTTCAAAAGATTCACGAATTAAAAGTGCTAAGTTTTTCTCATTATGAGCCCAAAGAAACTCTTCAAAATCCATCTCACTCATACCTTTAAATTGTAATTCTTCCCCTTTAAATTTATTTAAATTTTCACGACGAGAAGTAATCATAATAATATGATAATCACTATTATCACTACCAAAAAGTTTAACACCACGTACTATCTCAACATCATCAACATTATCAAATACAATTAAAGTATCTGTTTTTAATATAGTCTCACCACTCATTAAAGATAAATTAAGAATTATCTTATTAATAGCCTTCTCTTTTTTAAATAATTGTATCAATTCTTTATTACCTTGAGCATTAAAATAAATAACATTCTTATATTTATCTTTTCCAAAATCAAGTACAGTAAAAGTTTTACCAATTTGTTTTGGTCCATAAATTAAAAGTGGTTTTCTAATTATATCTTTCTGCCATTTATGAAGGTAAGATAATATTTTTCGTTCCATAAACTGTATCCTCCTAACATATTTTATAAATTAAGTATATAACAGCACCCATTTTTAGTCAAGAAAAAATTACAAACAAAAAAAGACTAATACTTCTCGTCTTTGTTAATCAACAACACTTTGTCGATGAAATTCCAGTCTAAGCTTATCCGCGACTGTTACTATAAATTCAGAGTTAGTTGGCTTTGCTTTATCAATATCAACACTATGACCAAATATCTCCTCCATCAATTGCCAGTTACCTCTATTCCAACTTACTTCTATCGCATGACGAATTGCTCTTTCAACCCTAGATACAGTTGTATTATATTTAGATGCAACATCAGGATATAACTCCTTAGTAATACCTCCAACAACCTCAGGTCTCTCATAAAGCATTAATATTCCTTCTCTAATATATTGATACCCTTTAATATGAGATGGTACTCCAAGTTCATGAAGAATTTTAGTAATAGATATTTGTAAATTATTATGGTATAAATCAACAGCTTTACCACTATAATCAGAACCTTCTACTACTTCTTCAAGTTTCTTCTCTAAATCACAAAGTTCAAATGGTTTTAATATAAAGTAGTCTACTCCAAACTCTGATACTTTCCTAATCATTTCCTGAGTATTATAAGAAGTAAGTACCACTACTTTCTTTTCAATTTTCTTCTTTTTCATAGCTTTTAAAATATCAATACCATCTTTACCTGTCATAATTAAATCAAGTAATATCAAATCATAATCATCTTGATTCTTTTCAATTAATTTAAGTCCTTCTTCACCATCATATGCCTCTAAAGAAATATCAATATCAGCGTGATCTTTAAAATACTCTTTGACAACATCTACTAATTCAACATTATCATCAATCATCAAAATTTTTGTTTTTTTCATCTTCTCTCCTTCCATATACTACCACGCAATTATAATTATATAGCAAATACGACAAAAATGATAGAGAAAAATTTGAAAAGTTTTGTCGAAAAAATAAAATATAGTATAAACCTATATTTTATCAATCATTCTTTTTAATTTTAAGACATCTAAACTACTCTTTCCAAGTAAAAATCCATCTATACTAGAAGATAAAACTGACTCTATATTACTATCATCAACACTTCCTCCATATAAAACTTTTACTGGAATAGTATTTTTAATAGCAACTGTCATTTTCTCTATATCAGAAGAAAAAGCTACTTTACCAGTTCCAATTGCCCATATAGGCTCATAAGCAACAATCAAATTATTATAGTCTATATCTATTCCTTCAAGAGCTCTTTTTATTTGTCCAATCACAACATCTACAAAATTACTATTTTCTCTTTCATCTAAAGTTTCTCCAACACATAAAACTACTTTTATATTAGACTCTACTAATCTCTTAATTTTCTCTCTTATATCATCATCACTTTCTCCATCATGTCTTCTCTCACTATGACCAACTATAGAGTACTCTACTCCTAAAGATTTAAGTTGAGATGCACAAACTTCTCCTGTATGAGAACCTAAATCATATTTACTTACATTTTGACAACCAAGTTTTACCTCATTATCCTCATACATTGATAAATATATATTACTAGGAAAAACTACTACAAAAGAATCCTTCTTATCTAAAGCAAATAATTTACTTTGATAATCTAAATACTCTTCCTTAGTAAAATTACTTTTATTATTAAGCATAAAAATCATTAATCATCACCTCTAATTTTATAAACAAACTTAGAAAGTAAATTTCTATTATGCTTAGATTCAAGTATAGCTCTTTCATAAACATTTAAAACACTCTCAGCATAATATTTAGAACTACAAAGTTCTGCTTTAATCCGAGCTTGTTTATCCATCCTCTTTTTAATAGAAGTATTTTTATGTAAATATTCAATTTGTTCCAAACACTGTTTTTCATCATCAAAAATTTTTCCATTAAGACCATCAGTAATAGTAGTTAAAAAAGCCTCATCT
This sequence comes from uncultured Bacilli bacterium, assembly GCA_947632065.1. Taxonomy (GTDB): domain Bacteria; phylum Bacillota_I; class Bacilli_A; order RF39; family UBA660; genus CANRDQ01. Next base: position 27,904 of record CANRNO010000008.1, read on the forward strand.
CTAATACAAAGAGGAGTAACTTCACTTGCCATAGCCTCCACTACAGTAAGTCCTTGTGTTTCAGTTGTAGATGCAGTTAAAAACAAATCAGACAAATGATAATAATAAGGAACTTCTTCCCAAGGAACACGACCGGTAAATATTACATTATTATCCATCCTTTTATCAATCGAAATATCCTTAAACTTATCCTCATCTGGCCCACTACCCACTATTAAAAGTTTATAATCTTTATTCTTCTTAACTAACTTTTCAAACACATCAAGTAAAAACTCTACATTTTTCTCTTCTGCAAGTCTTCCCACAAAAAGTAAAACATAATCTTTTTTAGTAAGTCCTAGTTTTTTCTTTAATCTATTAACTTCCTTCATATCAACATTTTCTTTAAAAAATCTATCTACCTCTATACCAGTAGGAATAATATTAATATTTTTCTCAAACTCATATTTTTCTTTAAATAATTTATATATCTTATCAGTAGGTACTATTAACTCAGTTGCTGTCTTATCACAATAAAACTTTGTTAGATACTCTACTATTTTCTTACTAGACTTTTCAAAATATCCATGGGTAATATAATGAGTATAATCTTCATAAAGAGTATGATATGTATGAACAAGAGGAATATTAAATTGTTTAGCAAAAAGTCTTGCTAAAATACCAATACCAAACTCAGTATGAGAATGTATAACATCAAGATTCCAACTCTTCATAGTATTAATCATTGTAAGAGGATAAATTCTACTTAACCTATAATCATATATTCCAACAGGAATACCAGGCACTTTAATAACATGACCATCCTCTTCTAACTCATACTTTAAAGCATTATCACTAACTGTTACTAAATAAACATCATGTCCTTGTTTTTCAAGAGCACTTTTAAGCATAGCAACACTAGTAGAAACTCCATTTATATAAGGAGGATAAGAATCCGTAAAAAGACCTATTCTCATATTTAATCAGCTCCTTTATCAAAATTAAACAAAATTCCCCCAGCAACTATTCCTAAATAATAAGTAATAACTCTCCATATTAATAAAGTAGCAACTATCATACTTCCATTAATAAAATTACCAAAGAATTTTAAAAATCCATATTCAATACCACCACTAGCACCCGGAATAGGTACAAAAGATCCTATTATCAAAACATATGCAGATGCTACTATAGAATCCATAATATTTAAACTAGTAAAATCATGAAAACTATAAACAACAAATAAAGGAATTATATAAAAACAAGTTAAACTAAGAAGATTTAAAAATATCCCCAAAGCAAATCTTTTCTTATTTTTAAGTAAATCTTTAGTATTTTCGTGAAACTCTTCAAGTCTTTTTTTCCACTTATCTTTAGTTGCCTTCTTATCTTTTACTAAATTAATTTTATCTAAAATATTTACAATTATCTTCATAACTTTTTTAGTAAACTTCTCACTTGAAGATATAAAAAATAAAAATATTGCTACAAAAGTATTAATCAAAAATCCTAAAAGAATTAATTCTCTTAAAAACAAATTATTAGGAAATAAATTAAACACATAATTATAAAGTACTGCAATAGCACCATAAATAACAAGTGCTATCTGATAAAACATAAAGTTTTGAATTATAAAATTAGATGCCTTAGCACCAGAAATTCTATGTTTTGTAAGCATATAAATTTCCATAGGTTGTCCTCCAGTAGAAAAAGGAGTAATCCCATTAAAAAATTGTGTAATTATATTATGCTTAATAGATTCCCACAACGAAAACTTATCTTTATTACCAACAGTAATATATATCATATAAGCTCTAAGAGCAATATATAAAAAGTATAAAACCACCGCAATAAAAATATATTTTAAATCTACTTTTAATAAAGCATCTACAATATTATCAAAATCATCTCTTAAAACAAAATATAATACTAAAAGAGTAATTAAAGCTAAAATAAAAGCATTCTTTTTTATAGATTTATTATTTTCCATAACTACCTAATTCCTTTACTTCATCATATACAAAAGAGATAGTCTTATCATTAGATTCAATTGGAAAACAAGTAAAATCCTCTCTATTTTCCAAAATCTTTTTCATCCTTTTATCTTCTTTATTAATAGTAAATAATATATTTTCACTATCAAGATATTCAGCAACAGATATAGCTTCATCTATTAAAGTTCTACTCCTCTTCATCTGATCCATAGTAGGATACATAAGCACTGATGTTCTAAGATCACGTGTTAATTCTAAAACACAATAATCACTAATTTTTCCATCTTCAAGTGTATATAAAACTCTATAAAGTTGAGCACTATTCATATTTTCATTTTTATTTTTATATAAAATATCATCTATATCTATACCTGCTTGTTCAAATTTTTCTATTTCGCTTTTATTTTCTGGATTTAAAACTAATACTCTTTTCATATATATACCTCTATTTCTTGTCTATTGCATCAATTCCTGGTAAAACTTTACCTTCTAAATATTCCAAAGTAGCTCCTCCACCAGTTGATGCATGATAAACTTTATCTTTAAGACCAAGTACTCCAGCAGATGCAACTATATCTCCTCCACCAAGAATAGTCTTAATATTATTATCTACTAAAAATTTTAATACTTCCTCTGTTCCTAATCTAAAATTAGAAAACTCATAAACTCCAAGAGGTCCATTCCACAATACAGTTTTTGCATCTTCAAGATAACGTTTAAATAAGCAAGAAGTATCACTACCAATATCAAGTCCCATCTCATTATATTCAAAACTACTAATATCTTTATTTTTATATTCACAAGTATCAACAAACTCACAAGTAACTTTAAAATCTACTGGTAAAATAATTTTATTTGGATACTTATTTAAAATATCTTTACAAAAATCTATATTATCTTTATCTATAATTGATGAACCCACATCATAACCTTCTGCTTGTAAGAAAGTAAAAGCCATTCCTCCACCAATTAATATCTTGTCTGCTTTCTTTACTAAATTCTTAATAACTCCAATCTTATCACTAACTTTTGAACCACCTAAAATTACAATAAATGGTTTATCTGGACTTTTAACTGAAGATAACGCATCAATTTCTTTTTCTATCAAAAATCCTGCTGCACTTGGTAAATGTTTAGCAATCCCAACATTAGATGCATGAGAGCGATGAGCAGTTCCAAAAGCATCATTAATAAAGACATCTCCTAAACTAGCCCAATAACGACCTAACTCAGGATCATTTCCACTTTCTTTCTTACCATCTAAATCTTCATATCTAGTATTTTGAACAAGTAAAACATCTCCACTTTTCAAATTATCAACAGCACTTTCCAACTTTTCCCCACGAGTCTCTGGAATAAAAATAACATCTTTTTTAAGTAACTCAGAAAGTCTCTTAGCAACAGGTTCTAAATTATTCTTCTCTAAATCTCCCTCTTCTTTAACACGTCCTAAATGAGAAAACAATATAACCTTTGCACCCTTATCCAAAGCATATCTAATAGTCTTTAAACTCATAACTATTCTATTATCATCTATAATCTTTCCATCTTTAATTGGAACATTAAAATCACATCTAATAAGAACTTTCTTATTCTCTAAGTCCATATCACTAATTATTTTCATTCACAAATCCTCCTCTTTTCTATTAAATATTGTATCACGCAATCTCACTTGTAAACAATATCTTATTAAAAAAAAATAAAAAAACTGATTATGATTTCAGTTTTTTTACGATCTAAGAAAAAAATTTGTATAATATTTTTAATATTCGCTATAAAGTCTAAATATTTGATTAATATGTCAAATGATAACTAAATTTTAAATTCTTCTACCCTCCTTTCCAAAACCAATATACACCATTATTTTTCCTTTGTAAAACAAGGCTTTTAACCATTTCAAGGCATAATAAAAACAGAAATAATTTTTTCTCTACATCAATTTATTATTTCTGTTTTATTTTTTTATTCAATTAACAAAATTAGTAGTTTTTTAATTTTTTTAAATTTCCATTAAATATTTTGCAGTTCTAACCATCTGAGCAGTATAACTCATTTCATTATCATACCAAGAAACTACTTTTACAAGTTGACTTCCATCGACTTCACAAATACTAGTTGAAAGTCCATCTACTACAGAACCATATTTAGAACCAATAACATCACTTGATACAATAGGATCTTCAGTATAATCCAAAGTCTCACTTCTAGCATCTTTCAATGTTTGATTAATCTCTTCTACTGTAGTATTAGTTTTAAGTTCTAAAACTAAATCAACAACTGAACCAGTAGATACTGGAACTCTCATAGCTCCTCCTTCAAGTCTTCCTTCCAATTCAGGTATAACTTTACCAATTGCACTAGCAGCACCTGTAGATGCTGGAATAATATTCATAGCAGCCGCTCTACCACGACGTGCTTTAATTCCCTTCTTATGTGCAATATCAAGAGTTGCCTGATCATTAGTATAAGCATGAACAGTTGTCATATATCCTTTAACTATACCAAACTTCTTATTTAATACATCAACAACAGGTGCTAGACAATTAGTAGTACAACTTGCTGCACTAATAACCTCTTCATCTCCTGTTAAAGTATCATGATTAACATTATAAACTATAGTTTTAATATCTCCCTTAGCAGGAGCAGAAATAATAACCTTTTTAGCTCCAGCTTCTATATGAGCATGAGCCTTCTCTAAACTTGTAAAAAGCCCAGTACATTCAAACACTACATCAATATCTAAATCATTCCAAGGAAGTTCTTTAGGATCAGTTTTAGCATAAACAACTACTTTTCTAGATCCAACAACAATTTTATCATCTTCATAGCTAATTTCATTAACACGATAATTTCTATGATTAGTATCATATTTAAGTAAATAAGCAAGTTGTTCAGCATCTGTCAAATCATTAATTGCTACAACTTCAAAATTATCATCTTCCTCAAGTAATCTAAAAACTAATCTTCCAATTCTTCCAAAACCATTAATCGCAACTTTTATCATTTATCTTACCTCCTAATTTAATTTTATCACTCATTATTATGTTTGTAAATTATCTTTTTTAAACCAAATGTCAAAAAAAGATATACACAATAAGTATATATCTTATAATAAAACACTAATCATGAAAACAACTACCACCTATAAACTCACGAAGTATTGAATCTTGTGGAATCGCATCAGTAGGTATAGGTAAAAAATTTCTAAGAAAATTAAGTAATCTCTTTGCTTCCTCATAATATTCTGAATCATTATCAACTGAATATAAAAGAGGCTCTACATAAGTTTTTAAAACTCCAATTTCATATACCAACGCTGTATTAAAAGTAACATCAGGATTATATTGAAATGGAAATATATATTTTTCTTCTCCTTCACGAACTTTAGGCCAAAGTTTTAAAGTGTCCTCAACATTATAACCTCTTGTTCTATTATCTCTAATTATACGTCTTAAAAGTCTATGATCAGTAGTAGAAATCTTATTATGATTATCAATATTTAACTCTGATAATGCAGATAAATATATTTTAAACTTAAAATCATCATCTATGCTAGGCAACACCTTATCATTTAAAGCATGTATACCTTCAATTATAATAATACTATTGTTATTAAGTTTAACATGATTATTAAATTCTTTCTTACCATAAATAAAATTATATGTAGGTGCTACTACTTCTTTACCATCTAAAAGTTCAGATACTTGTTTATCAAAAAGTTCTAAATCAACAGCCTCTAAACATTCAAAATCTGCCTCACCTTTTTCATTAACTGGAGTCTCACTTCTTTCAACAAAATAATCATCCATAGAAATAGTAATAGGCTTCATACCAAAACTCTTAAAAAGTAAACATAATTTACGACTAGTAGTAGTCTTGCCAGATGAAGAAGGCCCAGCAATCAAAACTATTTTTATTTTATCTTTTTTATCATAAATACTCTTAACAAGTTCACATAATTTATTATTCTGCATAATCTCACTAACTCTAATTAAATCATTAGCTTTACTATTAGAAATAATATTATTTAAATCAGCCAAAGTATTAATTCCCATCAATTTATTTGAATCTTTTATTTCTTTAAAAATAGAAAATATATCTGCACTATGTTTATATTCTTTTACTCTATCAGGAATATATATAGTAGGAAATCTAAGTACAAATCCCTTCTCATTTAAATAAGTAAATTCAAAAGAAGTAAGACATCCAGTAGATATAGGCATATAATAATAAAAATAATCGTATAAATCTCCAAGTCTATATAAAGTAACTGTAGTACTAGTAACATATCTCATAACATTAACTTTTACTAAATCATTCATACTAGTAAAATAATTAATCGCATCATTCTTATCTACTTCTACTTTAGTAATATTCATATCAAAAGATACAACCTGTCTCATTTTATCTTCTATTGCTTTAAGAATCTCTTCGTTTAATTTAAAATTAGTCTCTATATAAATACCCTTATCAATAGAATGTAAAACATAAACCTCTGCATTATTACCATATAATTCTTTTACAGCATAAGATACCAAAAACAAAAGTCCATTAATATAAGCTTTGTTTCCAGCAGAAGTTGTCCAATCTAAAAATTCAATATTTTTATTCTGCATAACAGGATAATTTAACTCTCTTATCCTATTATTAACGTGTGCTAAAATGATGGGATATTTTCTATTAGGACAATACTTTTTAGATAATTCATCAAGTGTTGTACCTTTTTCTATTTCTTCTTCAAACCCATCAATCATTACTTTAACAGTATCAAACATAGCGTATCACCCCTATTGTATTATAATTATAACATAACTTTACAAAATTTATATGTATATTTTATGTTTTTTTTAACTAATATATTACTAGGTGATAAAAATGAATTTAGTTCCTGTAATAATAGATAAAGAATTAAACGGAGAAAGAAGTTATGATATTTTCTCAAGACTTTTAAAAGATAGAATTATCTTATTAAATGGAGAAATAAATGAAACAACAGCTTCTACTATAATCGCAGAACTTCTATATTTAGATTCTATTAGTAATGAAGATATCCATATGTATATTAACTCTCCAGGAGGAGAAATATCATCTGGACTAGCTATATATGATACTATGAATTTTATTAAAAGTGATGTTTCCACAACAGTAGTAGGTATGGCCGCATCAATGGCTGCCTTTATTCTATCAAGTGGCCACAAAGGTAAAAGATATGCATTAGAAAATTCAGAAGTCATGATACACCAACCCTTAGGGGGCGCTAAAGGACAAGCAACAGAAATACAAATTGCTGCAGAGAGAATTTTAAAGTCAAAAGACAAACTCAATAAAATCTTATCAAAGAATACAAAACAACCACTAAAAAAAATAAGACAAGATACAGAAAGAGATTATTTTATGTCATCAATTGAAGCACTAGATTATGGTATAATTGATAAAATATTAAAAAACAAAGAATAGTCAAACGACTATTTTTTTAAATAAATATAATTTTTAACCCACAATCATTGAATTTAATTATTATTTATGCTAATTTATTATGAAAGAAAGGCAAAAAGCATGAATAAAGATTTAAAAATAATAAAAAAGAAATTCGGAGAAAATATGGCAAAATTATGTCGTAGTTTATTTCCTACTATATTATTAAAAGAAGGATTACTTTCTGATTTATTACTTAAACACTTTGAACCTAATCATAGTCTATATGATGATTTAGTATCTAATGATTTAACTAATAAATTTAAAAATTTCATATATAATTTATCTGGTCTTGATACAGATAGACTATATCCTGATACATTTGAAACACCAACAGAATTACTTTCTAAAGCCGGATATAATCTATACGAATGTAAAACAGAAGAAGAAATTCAATATTTTACTAAATACTATAAAGAAGAAGAAAAAATTTGTACCTTTGAAGGCAATAGATTAAAAGACTGCTATGTATTTTTCGCAGTAAAAAAAGATGTAGATAATATTAAAAGAGAAGATTTTACAAACCCACAAAGACAAGACTTATATGGTACATCTGTAATATCTATTCAATTTACTAAAGATGAATATCATACATTATCTATAAAAAATAGATATAATCATATCGTAAATGAACCAGATGCAACCTTTTCTAATGATTTAGAAAATATAATACCAGGTCTTACAAAAGCTTTTGAAAATACATATGGCATAAAACAAAACATATACTATGAAAACTTTGAAATACCTAATTACAAAAAAATAGATAATAAATATTATAAATGTAATACCTATGACATTCATAATATTCATTATGGTCCTAATAATACCATAATTGATCATAATAAAGTAATAAAAAATAAATATCCACCCGAACAATATATTTTAATGGATTATTTTTTAGTAAATCTAAAAACAGGACAAATAAGTCTTTGTGATAATTCCATACAAGATAGTTTTATTGATAGTATGAAAGATGTATGTGATATAAAAATAGAAAAACAAAATGGAAATAAAATTCTACATTTTACTACCAGTAATAATGGAAAAATAGATATAACTATAAATAAAAGTAATAGTATAATTAGTATAGTTAACAATGAATTAGAAGAAATAAGTAATAAATTTATGTCAGAATGCTTAAATATTAAATACGTTGAAATGAACAACGTAAAAAAAGTTAAAAATCAATTTCTATTTTCAGATATATCAGCAGAAGAGATTCACATGGATAAAGTAGAAGAATTTGGAGATAAAACTTTATTATATAATGAGAACTTAAAAAAAGTAATTTTTCCTAATTTAAAAACAGTAGGAGAAGATTTCATCTATATGAATTACAGAATAAAAACTTTTATTGCTCCTCAATTAAAAAGAAATGGACAATGCTTTTTATCAAATTCTTTCAATTATAATTCACTAGAAGAATTCTATATATCTAAATTTAATAAGGATCCTATATGTATATTCTATCAAGAAAAAATATCAAATTCTAATATAGAAGAAAACACAAATAACAAAAGTGGAAAATCAAAATAAAAAGCCACTAGTTTAACTAGTGGTTTTTGACTGAGCCCTATAAGGGCTGTTACTGGCAGCTACCACATGG
>CANRNO010000009.1 GCA_947632065.1 uncultured Bacilli bacterium
CATTTTTTAGGTTTTAACCATTTTTATTTGTTGATAATGGATAGCTTTACAAATCTCCACACTTTGGAAACGCTATCAAAGTAAGTTAAATGCTTGCAAAAGATAAGAAAGTCTGCTATACTATGGTTGCTTATTTATTTTCTATGGCGAAAAAATTTGTCATGGCGGAAGGAGTGAGACTTATGAAAAAGGGAATACATCCAGAAGTTAAAGATTGTAAAGTTACTTGTGTATGTGGAGAAACTTTCACTACTAAGTCAACTAAGGATGAAATTCATGTTGAAGTTTGTTCAAAATGTCATCCATTTTATACAGGAGAACAAAGTAGAACTTCACGTGCAGGACGTGTAGATAAATTCAACAAAAAATACGGATTTGATAAGAAAAATGAAACAGAAGCTTAATTGCTTCTTTTTTATTTTTTAAATTAAGAGATTTTAATGTTATAATAAATATATGAAATAAGGTGGTTAAATGTTTGATGATATAAATAAAAAGATAAAAGATTGGGATAAATTTTATATTTTAACTGATTTTGACAGGACTTTAACAAAAGGTAATAGTGAATCTTCTTGGGGTGTTTTATCTAAAAGTAATTTAATAGATAAAGATTATATAGAGACAAGAGGAAAATTATATGAATATTATAGACCGTATGAAGTTGATTTAACAATGGATTATAATACTAAAAATAGACTTATGGTAGAATGGTGGAGTAATCATATAAAGTTACTTGTTAAATATAAATTTAGAGAAGAATATATTGAAAAAGTTATAAGAGATACAAAAGTGTTATCTTTTAGAAAAGGAGTAGTAGAATTTTTCAATAATATGCATAATAACAATGTACCAATTGTAATTGTTTCTGCTGGGATAGGTAATTTTATAGATGAGTTTTTAAAACAAAATGGTATTATGTATGATAATGTTTATATAATTTCTAATTTTATTAAATTTGTAGATGGTATTGCGGTAGGAATAGAAGGTAATATTATTCATTCACTTAATAAAAACGAAGAATGTATTCCTGATTCTGTTAAAAATATTATTAAAGATATAGAAAATGTTGTTGTAATTGGGGATGGTGTTGATGATGTTAAGATGGTAGATGATGAGAAAAGGAGTGATGCTTTAAAAATTGGTTTTTTAACTGATGATACTAAGGATAAAAGAGATGAGTTTTTGAAAGTGTTTGATATTGTTTTAGATACTAATGGTAACTTTGATGATATAATGAAAGAGATAGATATTTTTAAATTTAATTAAAAAGAGGTGTATGATATGAAAATTGGAATAGCAAGTGATCACAGAGGTTATAATTTAAAAGAGTTTTTAAAACAAAACTTATTAGATTATGAAATAGTAGATTATGGTACAGATAGTGAGGATTCAGTAGATTATCCTGATTATGGATTTTTACTTGGAGAGAAAGTAGCAAGTGGTGAAGTATCTTTTGGAATTGCAATTTGTGGTTCTGGTATTGGTATTAGTATTGCTTGTAATAAAGTAAAAGGCATTCGTTGTGCTAAAGTGTCTAGTGTTTGGGATGCACAAGTGACTAGATGTGATAATGATGCTAATATTGTTGCTTTGTCTGCTAATACTGATAGTAGTGAAGCTTTAGAAATAGTTAATACTTTTTTAACTACAGAAGCATCTGCCTTAGAGCGTCATAGAAAGAGAATAGAAAAAATTAAAAAGTATGAGGATGAACATTATGAGTGTTAAGTTTTTAATTTATTTTTTTGTTTCTCTTTTAGTAATATGGTCTATGGAAGCAGTTAATATTAATGGTATTTTTAAAAAAAATAGAGTAGTGAAAGCCCAAGTGTTTTATGTTCTTCTTGCACTTTCTATGATATATTTAGTTACTAATTTTATAATGGATTTATTTACTTCTTATAATTTTTTCTAAAAATTGAATAAAAAAAATTTTATGTGCCAAACTCTTAATGAGGTGAGAAAATGAAAAGAAGAAAATTAAAACAAGGAGTTTGGATTAGTCTTTATTTAGTGTTAATTGTAGGAATAGTTGCGAGTGCTTTTGCACTTAGAAATGCAATGAATAGTGTTCCAAGTAATGATGATAATCTTGACTATGTATCTAGTTCTATTTTAGATGAAGATGTCCCTGTAATTAATGAAGTATCTAAAATGGGTAAACCTTATACTGCTGAGGGTGTTAGTATTGCTAAGAGTTATTATGATTATCAAGCAGATGCTGCAGAACAAGAGAAATCTATTGTTTATCATGATAATACATATATGCAAAATTCAGGAGTAGATTATGTTTTAGATAATGTCTTTGATGTAGTTAGTGTCTTAGATGGGACAGTTACAAATGTTAAAGAAGATGAACTAGTTGGAAAGACTGTAGAGATTAAACATGATAATGACTATGTTACTGTATATCAAAGTTTATCAGAAGTTTCTGTAAAAAAAGGGGATACTGTTAAACAAGGAGATGTAATTGGTAAGAGTGGTACAAATGAATTAGATAGTGAGGTAGGAAATCATTTACATTTTGAGTTATATATAGGTGGACAAGTTGTTAATCCTGCAAATTATGTTGATAAAGAGATAAAAAAAGATACAACTAAAGATGATACAAAACAAGATCAAACAGATAAAAATACTAGTGAATAGAAGCTTAATGCTTCTTTTTTCATAAAATAAATTCTTATTTATATAATTAAATAGGAGTGAATATATGAAAGAAATAATAAAATTAAGAGTTATTAAAGAAGCAGAGAGGATTGTTGAAAGTAGAAAAACATTAAGAGAGCTTGCACATGAATTTGGTATTTCAAAGAGTACACTTCATAAGGATATGCAACAGAAGTTAATACATCTTGATGAGTCTTTATATAGGGAAGTTCAGAAGGTTTTTAGGGAACATTTAGAGTCAAGATACTTAAAGAAATAAAAAAAGTATAAAAAAATAATATAAAATGAAGATTTTATGGTAAAATAATAGGGAGAAAAGGAGGAAAAAGATGTTAGCGAAGAATATAGGGATCGATTTAGGAACAGCAAATGTGCTAATTTATATAAAAGATCAAGGGATTGTGCTAAATGAGCCTAGCATTGTGGCGATAGATACTGAGACTAAGAGGGTAATCGCTGTTGGACGTGAAGCAAATGATATGTTAGGAAGAACTCCAGGTAAAGTAAAGGCTATTAAGCCTATGAAAGATGGAGTTATTGCAGATTTTGAAATAACAGAAATTATGTTAAATACTTTTATTAAAAAGATAAAAGCTAAATCTATTTTTACTCGTCCTAAAATACTTATTTGTTGTCCATCTAACATTACTCCTGTTGAGAAAAATGCGATTAGAGAGGCTGCAGAGAGAACTGGTGCTAAAAAAGTTTATATTGAAGAAGAACCTAAGGTTGCAGCAATTGGTGCTGGTATGGATATTTCTAAACCAAGTGCTAATATGGTAATTGATATTGGTGGAGGTACTACTGATATTGCGATTTTATCACTTGATGATATTGTTAATTCTACTTCACTTAGATGTGCTGGTAATGTATTTGATCAAGATATTATAAAATACATTAAAGAAAAGTATAAACTATTAATAGGAGATCCTACTGCAGAAGAGATTAAGATTAATTTTAGTAATGTATTTAATCCTAGTAAGAAAGAGACTAGAGAGATTAAGGGAAGAAATTTAGTTACTGGACTTCCACATACTATTACTATTACACAAGATGAGATAAGAGATGCTTTAAAAGAAAGTATTTATAAAATTATAAAAGCAACTACTAATGTTTTAGAACAAACTCCTCCTGAGTTATCCGCAGATATTGTGGATAAAGGAATTGTTCTTACTGGTGGGGGTGCAATGATTGCTGGACTTCCAGAACTTTTATCTAAAGAATTAGAAGTACCTGTTTTTATTGCGGATGATCCTCTTACTTGTGTTGCTAATGGTACAGGAGTACTTCTTGATACACCTGAAAAATTAGAAGAATCAGATTAGACTGTGTCTAGTCTTTTTTATTGACAAGTATGAAGTTTTTTGGTAGGATAGGTATTCCAATTTCAAATTCGAGTAAGTCTTTTGATTAAATTTATATCTTTTTCTTTTATATAGAAATAATCTTTGATATAATTTAATTGAAATATGTATTCGGAAATGGGGTAGAATATATGCAATATGAAGTTTTAAGTGCTTTAAAAATAATAGGTGTTACGTTTTTGTTTTCTGTTGCAATTATGCCTATTATGAAGAAAATTGCTTTTCATGTTGGGGCAATTGATGAACCAAGAAATACGGAAGGAAATAGACATATTCATAAAAGACGTGTTCCTAAACTTGGTGGTGTTGGAATCTTTTTATCATTTTTGTTTGGGTATATGTTGTTTGGAGAACAAAGTTTAAGAATGAATTCTATTTTAATTGGAAGTTTTATTGTTGTTTTAACTGGAATAATAGATGATATTAAACCTATTAGAGCATATCAAAAACTTTTAGGACATTTAATAGCAGCATCTGTTATAGTGTTTTATGGTGGAATACTTTTAAGTGATATTACAGCTTTCGGATTTTATATTAATTTTGGATATTGGGCATATCCTATTACTATATTTTTTATAGTTGCATGTACAAATATTATTAATTTGATTGATGGTCTTGATGGGCTTAGTGGTGGTATTTGTTGTATATTTTATGTAACAATTGGAATTATTGGTTTTTATCAAGCAAGATATGGAAGTTTAGTTATGTTACTTACATTTATAATGCTTGGTTCTACAATAGGTTTTTTAGTACATAATTTTTATCCTGCGAAGATATTTGCTGGAGATTGTGCTACATTTATGGGATTTATTATATCTATAATAACATTGTTAGAATTCAAAGGTGCAGCATTAACTTCTTTATTTGTACCTTTAATGATTTTGGGTATTCCTATAATGGATACGTCTTTTGCAATTATTAGAAGACTTCTTAAAAGACAGCCTATTTTTGCACCTGATAAAGAACATATACATCATCAACTTTTAGGAATGAACTTTTCACAAAGAACAACAGTATTAATAATTTATGGAATTAATATTTTATTTGCTCTTGCCTCTATTCTTTATATTTTAAAAGATCCTGTTATGGGTAGAGTAATATATATAATTTTATTTATAATAGTAGCGTGGTTTGTTTTTAGAACAACAATTATATCAGAAAAAAATAAGAAAATAACTGATAGAATTAGATCTAAATTGAAAAGACGTAAAGCTAAGTAGTAACTACAAACCAGGGGGTAGTTGCTTTTTTAGATATGGATAATGCAGTACTTAGAAAGGAAGGTAAACATGATAAACTTTATCCTATGCGAAGAAGAAAAAGCATTTTCGGATTGTTTATATGGAATTATTTTTAAATTCTTTATGAATTATGATATTGAATATAATTTTATTAGATGTTGTAGATATGATGATGAATTTCATGATATAGCTAGAGATGATAATGAATTTAAAGTTTATTTTTTAAGTAGAAAAATAGAAGATGAGTCTGGTATAGAAGTTGCAAGAAGAATAAGAGAAGAATATCATGATTGGACTTCTATAATTATAATTGTAGATTCTAGTAATGCTTATAAATATAGTGCATTTAGTGCCAGACTTCAGATTTTAGATTTTGTAAATAAGACAGAAGATTACGAAAAAATAGTTAAAGAAGATTTGGAAAAATGTATTAGTGTGTATGATAGAAGACCTAAATGTTTAAAAATTAAATCTCATAATATAATGAATTTTGTTGAATATAAATATATTATATTTATAGAAAAAGAACAGGAAAGTAAAAATTGTATTATTAAGACTACATATGGTGATAAAATTTATCATGGTACACTTAATCAATTAGAGGAAGAATTAAATGATAATAGATTTATAAGGACACATAGAAGTTTAATTGTGAATGGTGATTATATAGATTATTATGATATTAAAGAAAATAAGATAGTATTTAAAGATGGAACATTTTCGTTTTTAGTTTCTAGAGGAAAAAAGAAAGAAGTTTTAGATTATATTGCGGTTAATCAATAGTCTTAAAATGTCGAATAAAAATATGGAATTTACTAAAAATTAACAAAAATTACCAAAAAAGTTATTTAATTAACTATTTAAGGATATTTGTGAATAAAGACCTTTTCTCATGCTAAAGTGGTATTAACGTCTATCAAGTGTGTTTGATGGATAAAAATAGAGTGAAGGAGAGGTGGAAGTTGATGATAAGTAGAGTCAAATGGTTCAATAATGAAAAAGGATATGGATTTATTGAATACAAAGATAATAAAGATGTATTTGTACATTATTCTGCTATTCAAACAGATGGATATAAAACATTATCTGAAGGACAATTAGTTAGCTTTAAATTAATTGAAACTGTTAAAGGCTTACAAGCGTTGAATGTAACTCTAGTTGAAGATAACGTAACCACAAATTAATGTGGTTTTTTCTTTTCTTTTATGTTATACTCAAAATACATATACAAGGAGGAGATGTTTATGGAAATAATTATTAGAGGAGACAAATTAAAAGTTACAGATTCAATGAAAGAATACATTGAAGAAAAGATTGCTAAGTTAGATAAATATCTACAAAATAGTGATGAATTAAGAGCTACTGTTGTTGTTAAAGTTAGGAATCATAATCAAGTAGTTGAAATTACTATTCCACTTAAATCTTTAATATTAAGAGCAGAAGAGAGTCAAGAAGATATTTATGCTGCAGTTGATTTAGCTTTAGATAAATTAGAAAGACAAATTAGAAAGAATAAGACTAAGCTTCTTGCTAGACAAAGTAAGAATACTAATCTTATAGGTTTTTCTTTTGATAATGTAGATGAAATAGAAGAATCAAGTGAGAAAATTGTTAAAAGAAAAACTATAGAAGTTAAACCTATGAGTGAGGAAGAGGCTATTTTACAACTTGAGCTTTTAGGTCATCAATTCTATATGTATAAAGATAGTGAGACTATGAAACCTGTTGTTATTTATAAGAGAAAAGATAATGGTTATGGAATAATCGAATCAGAATAAGAGAAATATCTTTTATTCTTTTTTCTTTTTTGTTATAATAATTGAATGAGGAGATGATTCTTTTGAATATATTAAAAAAATTATTTGATCATGAATATAAAGAATTAAAAAGATTTACAGCACTTGCAGATAAAATAGAAGAATTAAATGATGATATGCAGAAACTTACTGATACTGAGTTGACTGCTAAAACAGAAGAATTTAAGAAAAGACTTAAAGATGGAGAAACTTTAGATGATATTTTAGTTGAAGCATTTGCAGTTGCTCGTGAAGCTGCTTTTCGTGTAATTGGAGAAAGACCTTTTTATGTTCAACTTTTAGGAGCACTTGCTATTCATTATGGTAATATTGCTGAGATGAAAACTGGTGAAGGAAAAACTTTAACAAGTGTTTTACCTGCTTATTTAAATGCTTTAACAGGAGAAGGAGTTCATATTGTTACAGTTAATGAATACTTAGCAGGAAGAGATGCTGAATGGATGGGTGGAATTCATCGTTTCTTAGGTCTTACTGTTGGAGTTAATACAAGAGATTTAAGTCCAAAAGAAAAACAAGAACAATATAATTGTGATATTTTATATTCAACTAATAATGAAATTGGTTTTGATTATTTAAGAGATAATATGGTTGTAAAAAGTGAAGACAGAGTTCAAAGACCTCTTAATTTTGCTATTATAGATGAGGTTGATTCTGTTTTAATAGATGAGGCAAGAACACCACTTATTATTTCTGGTGGTCAAATGTCTAGTGCTAATCTTTATATAGATGCTGATAGATTTGCTAAAAGTCTTAAAAAAGAAGAAGATTATATATATGATGAAAAAACTAAAAGTGTTAGTTTAACAGAAAGTGGAAGCGATAAAGCTGAGAAAATGTTTTCTGTAGACAATTTATATGATTTAAATAATGCTACATTAGTACATTATATTAATCAAGCACTACGTGCTAACTATTCTATGAAGTTAGATATCGATTATGTTGTACAAGATGGAGAGATTGTTATAGTAGATCAATTTACTGGACGTTTGATGAAAGGAAGAGCTTATTCTGATGGACTTCATCAAGCAATAGAGGCTAAAGAGGGAGTAAATATTAATGAAGAGACTAAGACTCTTGCTACTATTACTTTCCAAAACTTATTTAGAATGTATAAGAAACTTTCTGGTATGACTGGTACTGCTAAGACAGAAGAAGAGGAATTTAGAAATATTTATAATATGTATGTTATAGAGATTCCTACTAATAAACCTGTAATACGTATTGATGCACCAGATTTAGTGTATGCTACAAAAGAGGCTAAATATAAAGCTATAGTTGCAACTGTTAAAGAATGTTATGAAAAAGGACAACCTGTTTTAATTGGTACAATTGCAATTGAGACTAGTGAACTTATAAGTAAACTTTTAAAGAAAGCAGGTATACCTCATGAAGTATTAAATGCTAAGAATCATGCAAGAGAAGCTGAGATAATTGCTGGTATTGGACAACATAAGTCAGTAACAATTGCTACTAATATGGCTGGACGTGGAACTGATATTAAGTTATCAGATGAAATTAGAAATTTAGGAGGACTTTTTGTTTTAGGTACTGAACGTCATGAATCTCGAAGAATAGATAATCAGTTACGTGGACGTTCTGGTCGTCAAGGAGATCCTGGATATACACAATTCTTTGTTTCTATGCAAGATGACTTGATGGTTCGTTTTGGATCTGATAGAATTATGAATTTAATGCAGACTATGGGACTTGGGGATCAAGCTATTCAAAGTAAAACATTTACTAAGTCTATTGGAACTGCACAAACTAGAGTTGAAGGTAATAACTTTGATATTCGTAAACAATTACTTCAATATGATGATGTAATGAATAATCAAAGAGAAATTATATATGCTAGAAGAAATGAAATATTAGATAAAGAGTCTATTCATGAGACTACACTTGATTCTATGAGACATCATATTGAAGATTTAGTAAAATCTCATTTAGCACCTGAAGGTGAAATTACAGAAGATGATATTATAGAAATTACTGAGACTGCTAATGAAGATTTACTTAGACAAGATATAGATGTGGATTATTTTGATAGTTTAGATGCAGATAAAATCATTGATAAGCTTTATAAATTAATAGTCTCAGAATATGAGGAGAAAATTAAAGATATTCCAGAAGAAGTAAAAGATGAGTTTGAAAAAGCGATTTCTTTACAAGTAATAGATCGTTATTGGATGGAACATATTAATACTATGTCTCATTTACGTGAAGGAATACATTTACGTGGATATGCTCAAGAAGATCCATTACGTGCTTATACAATGGAAGGTTTTGATATGTTTGATGGAATGATGCAGAGAATTGATAAAGATATTACAGTTTTCCTATTAAAAGCACAAATCCAACAAAATATAGAAAGAAAAGCAGTTGCTAAGAAAACTACTACTAATGAGGCTAAAGATACATCAAGTAAGCCAAAACCTAAAAGAGTAAAAAAGATAGGACGTAATGATCCATGTCCATGTGGGTCAGGAAAAAAATATAAACATTGTCATGGTAAATAATTAATAATATATTAAAATAAAGGTGTGAATATAAAGTTGTTTGCACCTTTTTAAAATTGAATTTATTTCATAACTTTATATAAAATATAAATAGTGTTATAATGTTTGTAGAGATTTAAAATATGAGGTGTAGTTTAATGTCTAAAATTTCTAATGTAATAACTATGTTAGAGTTATTACAATCTGGTAGAAAATATAGTATAAGTGAATTATCTAATATTCTGGAAGTATCAGAGAGAATGATTAGAATATATAAAGAAGATTTAGATAAGGCTGGGATTTATATTGATTCTATAAGGGGTCCATATGGTGGATATGTATTAAAACAATCAATTCATATTCCGGTTACTAAATTTAAATTGGAAGATGCAGAACTATTAAATAAATATATAGATTTAGAACAAAATAAAGAGATAAAAGAAAAACTTATATCTCTTCAAGATAAAATTAAAGGTGCTTATATTTTAAATGAACAAGTGGATAAAAAACAAGATTTAAAAGAAGAAATAGGTAAAAAATATAATATTTTAACAAGAGCAATTAAGGAAAAAAGAAAAGTTTGTATATTATATTATTCTTATGGTACAGGAGAAAATGAAAGAGTTATAGATCCAATAGAAATGTTTTTATTTCAAAATGGTTGGTATTGTGCTGCTTTTTGTGAAATGAAAAATGATATGAGGCATTTTGAATTAAAAAGGATAAAAAAATGTGAGTTATTGAATGAAAAATTTGAATAGACGAAATATTACCTCTTTTTAAGTTATATTAGATTTGAAAGGAGATAATTATGGAAAAAAATATGAAAGTTAATTTTGATTTTTTGAAAGAAAGGGTAGTTGATTCATTAGATCATAGTGATTTAGAATTTATTAGAAGTGAGTTATCTAAATTATCTGATGCAACTATATTTAGTGGTGTTGGAGGATCGAGTGTAGTAAGTGAATTTGGTGCAAAGGTTATTAATAAAAAGAATGGTATTATAACAGTTAATATGGAACCAAGGGATTTTATATATTCTAATAGTAATTTATTTAAAAATGTGGTGTCTTGTAGTTATAGTGGAAATAATTATGGAGTGGAATTATCTTTTTTAAATTCATTGAAAAAGTATTTATTATCTAATAATTCATTTGATGATAATAATGTAACTAATTTAACATATAGTACTACTATTGATAAAGAAAGAAGTTTTATATCACTTGGAGCTACATTGATTCCAGTAAGTATATTAATGGATTATTATTTGGAAGGAAATAATAATTTAATAGTAGATTTAATAAAAGAAGTTAATTTTGATTTTGATATAAAAAGTGATATATATGAAATATTTAGTGGACGTGATACAAGTACAGCAGCAAAATATTTAGAATCGACTATGGTAGAATCAGGGATAGGAATACCTATTGTTCATGATAAATATTCATATTGTCATGGAAGAAGTACTTTGGGAGTTAGTTATGATTGTTCAGCAATTTATTATAATAGAAATACTGAATTTGATAAAATTATGTTAGAAGAATTAAAAAAATATTATAAAACAATTATAATAATAGATTCTAAATTTCAGGATCAGGTATTAGATGATTATTATATGCTTATTCAAAGTATGTATTTGACTAAGTATATAGCAAATAAAAAGTCAAAAGATTTATCTAAAGTTGAGTATTCCCCTATAGTGAAAAAACTTTATAAATATAATGGTAAAATATAAATAAGGAGTGTTTTATGAATAGTAAAGAAAAGATAATGGAATTAAAAAAATTATCTCAAAAGGATAGAAATAATATATCTTATGAAGAACTAGTTAATCTTATAGATAATTTATCAGAAAAAGAGATAATTGAGGTAAGTAAGATTTTTGGATATCCTGTTTTTACTAGATTATGTATGGGAAAGTTAAGACACAAATTTGTTTTGTTGCAAGATGGTGCGGCGGCAATTATTCTTAATGATAAAGGACAAATATTATTGCAAAGTAGATCTGATCGTGATAAGTGGGGACTTCCTGGTGGATGTCAGGAACTTGGAGAAAGATTTGAAGATACAATTATTAGAGAGATAAAAGAAGAGACTAATCTTGATGTAGAAGAGAATGATTTAGAACTTATTGATATTGTATCTGGTATGTCTAGAAGGAATTATTATCCTAATGGTGATGTTGTTATTAATAATACTGTTTTGTATCTTGTTAGAAATTATACTGGAGAGTTAAAATGGAATGAAGAATCTAAGTGTATGAAATTTTTTGATATAGATAATTTACCTATTAATCAACATGATTATGATTTGATAGAAAAATATATTGAAATGGAGAAAAGATATGAGAAAGTTAAAAATTAAAGGTGTATATAAACATTTTAAGGGTCATTATTATATTGTTGAGGATTTAGCAATTTCTTCTGAAACTGGTAAAGAAGTAGTTATTTATCGTGGTTTATATGGTGATATGAAGCTTTGGGTTAGAGATTTAGAAATGTTTTTAAGTAGAGTGGATTATGATAAGTATCCTAATGCTACTCAAAAATATAGATTTGAATTACAAGATATAGACTAATATTTAATTAGTCTTTTTTTAATAAAGTATGTTATAATTTATATGAAGATTTAAAATTACTGGAGTGATATATGTGAAAAAGAATTCTTTTATGGAAGGTAGTTTTATTGCAACAATAGCTATAATCTTTGTTAAGATATTAGGAATGCTTTATGTTATACCTTTTTATGCTATTGTGGGGCCTAAGGGTGCTAGTTTATATGCTTATGCTTATACAATTTATAATATATTTTTAGATATAGCATCTGCTGGACTTCCTATTGCGATAAGTAAACTTATTAATGAATATAATACTTTGGGTCAAAAAGAAGCGAAAGTTCGTACTTATAAAATAGGTACTATTATAGTGGGGATTTTGTCTTTAGTATCTTTTATAATTGTGTTCTTTTTTGCTAAAGCAATAGCGATTGCAATACTTGGAGATTTATCTGGTGGAAATACAATTGAAGATGTAACACTTGTTATTAGGGCTATATCATTTTCTATTTTAGTTATTCCTTATCTTGCAATTTCTAAAGGATATTTACAAGGACATCATTTTATAACACCTCCTTCAGTTAGTCAGGTTTTAGAACAAATTGTTAGAATTATAGTTTTACTTGGAGGATCATTTATAGTTATTAAGATGCTTCATTATAATGTATCTATAGGAGTTGCGATATCTTTACTTGGAGCATTCTTTGGTGGAATAGTTGCTTGTCTTTATATACGTAGTAAGATAAGAAAAAATAAAGAACAACTTGATATGGGTGTAGAAATGCCAAGAGATAATATTTCTAATAAAGAGATTGTAAAAAAGATTATTACTTATTCTATTCCTTTAATTATTATGGATACAGCAGTTAGTATTTATCATTTTATAGATATGGTTTTAATTATTAGAACTTTAGATTATTTAGATTTTGCTGCTTCAGATGTTGAACTTATTACTAGTTCTATTGTTACTTATGCTCCAAAGATTAATATGATAATAGCATCTATTGCAACTGGAATGTCTGTTAGTTTAATTCCTACAATAGTTTCTAGTTATGTTAAAAAAGATTGGAAGGATGTTAATAATAAATTAAATAAGGCTTTACAAATGATATTTATTATTTCTATTCCTATGGCTGTTGGTATATCTTTACTTGCAAGACCTATATGGGCAATTTTCTATCAACCTAATTATTATGGTACTACTATACTTGCTTTATCTATTTTTACAGCGATACTTACTAATACTTTTGTTGTTACTAATTCTGTTTTACAAGGACTTAATAAATTTAAAGCACTTTATATTTGTATTTTTACAGGATTTATTACTAATGCTCTTTTAGATGTTCCTTTAATGTTGTTATTTTCTAAGCTTGGTCTTCCTGTATATTATGGTGCGATAGTAGCAACCTTTATTGGTTATAGTTTAACTATATTTATGGTTTTATGTACTCTTCATCAAAAACAAGGACTTTCTTATAAAAGGACATTTAAACTTTTATTTAAGTCTTTAATACCACTTACTTTAATGATTTTAGTTGTATGTCTTCTTAAAGTGATAATTCCACTTAATATAGCAAGTAAACTTAGTTGTATTATGTATGTTGCAGTCATCTCCATAGTAGGTGCTTGTGTATTTTTATATGTATCTTATAAAATGAAGATATTACAAGATATATTTGGTACTAAATTTATAAATAAGATTGTAAAGAAAATTACTTTTGGAAAAGTTAAATTAAAAAGCAGTTAATACTGTTTTTTTATATTGTTTTTTTAAATATTTAATATTAAAAAAAGGTATTTTCTATTTTTTTTCTTTAGTTTTATAATATTATGCAATCTGAGGATGATAGATTAAATTTATGAAGGGAATGACTATTATGACTATAGAGGAAAGAAATAGAGAAATCGATTCTATGAAGTTAACAAGAGATTCTAATAATATTTTAGAATTTGGCGATATAGAAAATGCTATTTCTAAAATTAAGACTAATCCTGATAATTATGATTACGAGTTAAAAAAGCTATTAGTTGAAAATTTATATGAAAATATTAAATTTATTAGTGGTTTAGATAAGAATAGATTATTCTTTGAAAAAATAGGAATTAATAATAATATGTCTCTTGATAGTGAAAAAGATGTTGAAGTTCTTTATAATTTTTTAGTTAATTTGGTTAATAGTTATAACAGATTTGCGATTACTTTTGCTTTTTATAATCATAAGAGTCAAGAAGAATATCGTAAGAGTTTAGATGATAAAAATAATGAATTAGAAATAACAGAAGATACATTTTGGTATTTTGCATCAGAATGGGAGTTTTTAAATTCTGTTATTGATGTAAATGAAGAGTAAAATAAGGGGATGATGATATGAAAACTAATTCAACTGCATTAGAAAAGTTTATCGAAAATCATCAATATTTAGAAACTGAAACAAGGGGACTTCCTGATTTAGGACAAAGTATGAATAATGATACTTTTTCTAAGGATGTAAAAAAAGTAGAAGATGCTATGTCTCTTTATGGAAATAATTTATATCGTTTGGAAGATGAAAGAATAAAAGGGATGGAAACACGTTCTTTAGGTGGAGGAAGTCCTATGAAAACTAAGGTTTTTCCTCCTGCTAAAGAAGCAATGTTAGATGTTATTATGCTTGATGATATGTCAGAATACCCTAAAGCTGCAGGAGATAAAAATTCAAGAAAGAAAATTACAGAATATCTTAAAAGAGAAGGATTTGAAAGTCCTAGAGGAATAAATGAAGATAATGTAATTTTTACTGTTTCATCTACTCAAGCATTTAATAATATAATATCTTTAATTGCAAGGAATCATGATGTTGTTTTGATGACTGGACCTAATTATGGACTTTTTACTTTTGTACCTGAGAGAAGTAGTGGTGCAACTGTTGAAATACTTCCTTTAAGTGAAGAAGATGATTGGTATGTTAATCCAGAAAAACTTGCAGGAAAAATAGATGAGATTAATTTAAGACTAAAAAATGAATATGAGGGTAAACTTCCTTATACTCCTAAAGTAGTAGCGTTCTTAAATGAGAATCCACACAATCCTTTAGGAACTGTTATGAATGATAAAAATAAAGAGATTTTAGAAAAAATTGGGGATGTTTGTCTTGAAAAAGGTGTTTTTGTTATCGATGATATTATTTATAGGGATTTAACATATGATAGAGATAATTTATCACTTCCTATGATGCATAATAGTAAATATTTTGATAATACAATTACTATTACAGGTCTTTCTAAGAGTTATGGGCTTGCTGCTATAAGAGCTGGAATGATAATTGCTAGTGAACCTATTATTAGGGGTATTAGAAATAATATTTTTCAAACTATGGATTCTTATCCAATTATTCAAACTAAAGCACTTGAAGGAGCATTTAATGCTAGTGATAAAAGATATAGGGAATATGATAAGTATTTTAAACCTATTATAGATGAATATAAATATAGACTTGAGATGTTAAAAGGACTTATTGAAGGAATAGATTTTATAGAAGATAAAAATGTTCGTAGGGCAGTAGAAGAAGAAATTAGAAAATATGCTAGTAATGATTTTAATATAAATGAAGTATTAGATGGTATTCCAGGAGTTAGCTTTGTAAATAAAACAATACCACAATCAGGTTTCTTTGCACTTTTAGATTATACTAATTTAAAGGGAAAATCTTTTGATGGTAAAGTAATATTTAATGATAAAGATCTTTTAGAGTTTTTGTATTCACAAGAAAAAATTAAATTAATAGGTGGAAGATCTATTTCTTGGCCTAATGAAGATGAGATAATTGGAAGAGTTACTACTGCTCTTGATAAAGATAAATTAGTAGATTCAATGGCAGCTATGAATAAGAGTTTAAGAAAGTTAAGGTAATTTATTATGAAAAAAATATCTTTAGTATCATCTGATAAATGGATAAATAAAATAAAGGAAGATAAAAATTTAAAATATGAACTTAAAAGAATTGGAATGGATGCTTCTATTATTTCTTGGCAAAGTGATAATATAGAGGAAGATACTGATTTATTGGTATTAAGATCTGTATGGGGATATCAGAATTATTATAAAGATTTTAAAGAGTGGTTAATTGATTTAAAAAATAGAAATATTCCTATTATAAATAATGTGGATATTGTTTTAGATAATATTAATAAAGAAAAACAATTTAATATATTGTCTAAAAATGATATTAAAACTATAGATACTTGTTTTGTTAAAAATGAAGAGTTTGATAAAAAGTTATTCACAGAAATTGTGGATAAAAATATATTTGGAAAAAAGTTAGTTTTTAAACCTACTATATCTGGAAGTGGAGAAAATACTTTTTTATATGATGGTTCTAATGGTGATGAAATTTTTAGTAATCTTAGAAGTTTTTTAGATAAAAATAAAGATAGTAATGTTATGGTTCAACCATATGTTTCTAATATTAGTCATGGAGAGTATTCTTGTATTTTTATAGATAGAAAACTTACTCATACTATGTTAAGATTTCCTGGAATATTTAGTAAGAAAATAAATCCATATGAAGTGGAAAATGTAGCAGATGATGTTTTGGCTTTAGCACATAAAGTAGAAAAAATAGATGAATTTAAAAACTATTCTTATATGAGAGTTGATATAGTGGAAGATGATGATTGTGCTAAGATAATGGAAGTTGAACTTGCTGATCCTGATTTACTTACTAAATACTTAGATTCTAAAAAACAGGCTGAGGTTATTAAGAAATTTGCTAAAACTATAAAAGGTAAAACCCTAAATTTTAGGTAATTTTACCTTTTTGTGTTATAATATTATAGTAATTTAATTGCGGAGGGGAAATATATGGATAATTTTAATTTTAATTTATTTAAATATTTCTATTATGTTGTTTTATATAATGGTGTAACTAATGCTTCTAAAAATTTAAGTGTTGCTCAACCTTCACTTAGTTTAAGCATTAAAAAATTAGAATCAGAACTTAATGTAACATTGATTGATAGAAGTAGTTATCAATTTAAATTAACAGAACAAGGACAAAAGTTATTTGAAGTTTTAAAACCTGCTTTTGATACTATTTCTGAAAGTATAAATTTTAAAAATGATGAAAATAAATTTTTAGAATTAAATATTGGTATAAATCAAAGTTATGGAAAAGTTATTTTATCAGAGGTATTAAAAAAGTTTAGAAAAAAATATCCTAAGGTAAAAATAAATATTGATTTATATCAAGAAGTAGATAAAGATAAAGCTAAAGGTGAATATGATATTGTTATTGATAATATTTTATATTTAAAAGAAATAGAAGATGTTAATCCATTGGTGCTTGCTAAAATACCAAATTATTTTGTTTGTGGTAATACGCTTTATGATGAATATGGAGAAATAAGAGATATTAAGGAATTAAATATTTTACCACTTGTTTCTTATAAACCATCTTTAAAAACAGGTAAATTTAGAGAACTTTGTTATAAATATAATGTTAAATTTATTGAAATCGCAAGTGTTAATGAATCAGATTTATACTTTAGTTTATTAAAAGAAAATATAGGTATTGGTTTTTCTAACAAATTATTATTAAAAGAATATATTGATGAAAAAGATTTATTTATACTTGATTTAGATGTTGATACATTTGATGATGAAATTGCTTTAGTTGATTTTAAAAATAATACTTTTACTAAAGAATTAATAGAGATATTGAAAAAGTATGTAGTAGAGGAGTTGAAGTAGAATGGAACTTTGGGATTTATATGATAGTGATTTAGAAAATACACATAAAAGTATACCTGCTAAAAGTAAAGTACCTGATGGCTTTTATCATTTGGCACTTGAAATTTGGATTGTTAATAAAGATAAAAAAGTTTTACTTGTTAAGAATTCTATTGACTATTCTAGAAGATATCCTGGAAGTTGGAGTTGTGTAGGAAGTAGTCTTTTATCTCCTGAGGATCCTAATGAGGCACTTGAGAGAATAATAGATCAAAAAATAGGTGTAAAAATTCCAACAGATAATAAAATTATGTTGGATCCTGTAAAAAGAGATCCTCATGGATATGCATATATAACTTGTATATTATTTAGTGATGTTAATATAGAAGATATTAATTTTAAAGATGGAAATTCTACTAAAGCAAAATTTGTTGATAAAAAAGAATTATTAAAAATGTGTGATAATGGAGAAATTGCGTATTATTTAATTTCTCGTATGAATGATATAGTTGATTATTTGGATTGAGGTGAGGATATGTCAGATAAAGAAATATTTTCAAATTATAAAAATTATTTAGATAAAGAAGTTGTACTAGAAGGTTGGATAAAGAATCATCGTAAACAAAAAGAATTTGGTTTTATATCTTTTTCAGATGGAACTTTTTTTACTCCTATTCAAATAGTTTATGATAATAGTTTAGATAATTTTTTTGAAATTGAAAAATATCATATAGGTAGTTCTATTAAAGTTAGAGGAATAGTAGTTAAATCTCCGAAGGAAGGACAAGATTTTGAAATAAAAGCTAAAAGTATAGATTTGATTGGAGATTGTAGTGAAGATTATCCTATTCAACCAAAAAGACATAGTAGAGAATTTTTAAGAGAACAGGCTTATCTTAGACCTAGAACTAATTTATTTCAGGCAGTATTTAGAATAAGAAGTAAAGCTGCTTTTGCGATACATCAATATTTTCAAGAGAAGAATTTTATTTATCTTCATGCACCACTTATTACTGCTAGTGATTGTGAAGGCGCTGGAGAAATGTTTCATGTTAGTAGTTTAAATTTAGATAATATTCCAAAAAATAAAGATGGAAGTGTTGATTATAGTAAAGACTTTTTTGGAAAAGAAGCATCACTTACTGTATCAGGACAATTACAAGCAGAAACGTTTGCTCTTGCTTATAAAAATGTTTATACTTTTGGACCTACTTTTAGAGCAGAAAATTCTAATACTAAAACACATGCTGCTGAATTTTGGATGATTGAACCTGAAATGGCATTTTGTGATTTAGAAAAAGATATGGATGTTATGGAAGATATGCTTAAATATGTAGTTAAATATGTTTTAGAAAATTGTAAAGAGGAAATTGATTTTTGTGATAAATTTGTTGAAAAAGGGCTTAAAGATAAACTTAATAATTTAATAAAAACTAAGGCTGTTAGAATAACTCATAAAGATGCAATAGATGAGTTAAAGAAATCAGGTAAAAAGTTTGAATTTGAACCTGAATATGGAGAAGATTTAGCAAGAGAACATGAGAAATATCTTACTGAAGAAAAATATAAATCACCTGTATTTGTTTATGATTGGCCTAAAGATATAAAGGCATTTTATATGAGATTAAATGATGACTCTAAAACAGTTGCGGCAGTTGATTTGTTAGTACCAGGTTCAGGAGAGTTGATGGGTGGATCTCAAAGAGAAGAAAGATATGATGTGTTAGTAAAAAGAATGAAAGATATGAATGTATCTTTAGATGAACTTGATTGGTATTTGAATCTTAGATTGTATGGAGGATGTGTTCATTCTGGATTTGGTATGGGATTTGAAAGACTTGTTATGTATTTAACAGGAGTTGAAAATATTAGAGATGTTATTGCATACCCTAGAACTCCTGGTAATTGTGAATTTTAATTAATAAAAGAAACTAGGTAATAGTTTCTTTTTAGTGTTAAGTTTGTTAAAATATTGGATATTGAAAGAGAGATGATAATTTATGAAAAAGTTAATGATAGATTTAGATGATACTATATGTACAGATGGATATTTGAAAGTATTAAATGAATATTTTAATACAAATTATACATATGAAGATTTAGATGATTACTATGTAGAAAGTTTAGTACCTGATGATAGACTTGATGAGTATTTAGATTATTTTTATACTATAAATGTTTATGATTATGTTGATGTGGTTCCTAATGCGATAGAAGTTATTGAAAAGCTTTCTAAAAAGTATGATGTTTATATTTGTAGTGCTTATGTTGATAGAAGAAGACCTAAACTTAGTGGAGTTGCGGCAACATTAAAACATAATTGGATAATTGATAATTTACCATTTATTGATCCTAAAAAAATAATTTTTACTGGAACTAAAGATGTGATTGCTTGTGATATAAAAATAGATGATAAATATTCTAATTTAAAAGGTTATGGAGATGTTAAATTATTACTTGATGCATATCATAATAGAAATTATGATGAGGAAAAATTAAAGGAAAGAGGCATAAGACGTGTTAAGGATTGGAAGGAAATAGAGAAAATATTATTAGATTAATAAAAAAAGAGCAGTAGTCCATTTGGACTAGTGCTCAATCTATATACAGGGGATCTTCACATTAATTAGTGAACCTTCCCCATTCATATAATATGTAAAATGGGTAAAAAAATACTTATTTTTTTATTATTTTTTGTAAAAGTTGATATAATATAAATATAAAATCTTAAATTAGAAATGGGGAGTTGTTATGGATATTAATGAGCTTAGAGATAATTTATATAATGTAGAGAAAAAATTAAAAGAATTATGGAGGTCTCTTTGACTGTGACAATAAAGAAATAAAGATAAAAGAGTTAGAGAGTGAAGTTAATAAAGTAGATTTTTGGGATGATAAAGAACATTCTTCAGAGGTATTAAAAAATATTAGTGAACTTAAGGATATTGTTTATACTATTAAAAAGTTATCAACTAAAGTAGAAGAA
This sequence comes from uncultured Bacilli bacterium, assembly GCA_947632065.1. Classification (GTDB taxonomy): domain Bacteria; phylum Bacillota_I; class Bacilli_A; order RF39; family UBA660; genus CANRDQ01. Next base: position 20,832 of record CANRNO010000009.1, read on the forward strand.
GAATTAGAATTAATTTCTTTATTAGAAGAAGATGCAGATGAAGAACTTGAAAATAGTATTTTAAATGATGGAGCAGTTTTACTTAAAGAATATGAACAAGTAGAGTTACTTCTTTTATTAAACGGAAAGTATGATAAAAATAATTGTATTGTAGAAATTCATTCTGGTGCTGGGGGAACTGAAGCATGTGACTGGGCAGATATGCTTTATCGTATGTATACTAGATGGTGTTTAAGTAAAAATAAAAAAATTGAAGTTTTAGATATACAAGATGGAGAAGAAGCTGGTATTAAGAGTGTTTCCTTTTTAGTTAAAGGTGTTTATAGTTACGGATATTTAAAAAATGAAAAAGGTGTTCATCGTTTAGTTAGAATATCTCCATTTGATTCTAATAAGAGACGTCATACTTCTTTTGCATCCGTTTCAGTTACTCCAGAAATTGATAAAAATATAGAATTAGAAATTAATGATAAAGATTTAAAAATAGATGTTTATAGATCTTCTGGATGTGGAGGACAAGGAGTTAATACAACTGATTCTGCGGTTAGAATTACACATCTACCTACTGGGATTGTTGTTACTTGTCAAAATGAGAGAAGTCAGATTCAAAATAAAGAACAAGCTATGAAAGTTTTAAAGAGTAAACTTATTATTTTAGAAGAAGAGAAAAAAGAAAGAGAACTTTCTAATATAAAAGGAAATCAACTTAATATAGATTTTGGTTCTCAGATTAGAAGTTATGTATTACATCCTTATAAAATGGTTAAAGATCATAGAACTAATGTTGAGACTAGTAATGTTACAAAAGTTTTAGATGGTGATATTGATTTATTTATAGAGTCTAATTTAAGGAAAGGGTGATTATGTGTTTAATTTTTTAAAGAAAGAAAAAGCTGAGGATATTTTAGAAGAGATAGATAAAAAAGAAATTGTTAAACGTTATGTTACTTTTTGTATTGGTTGTTTAATAGTTGCGATAGCATTTAATTTGTTTTTAGTTGATAATGATTTAGTACCAGGTGGTGTTGGTGGTATTGCGATTATTTGTAAAAGATTGTTTGGTATTAATGCATCAGTATTAATTTTAATAGTAGATTTACTTTTACTTCTACTTTCTTATATATTACTTGGAAAAAAACAGACAAGAGGATCAATACTTGGATCTTTACTCTTTCCACTTTTTGTAGAGATGACTGCTAATATAGGTAATTATATTGATATTGATACTTCACAACTTTTACTTTCTTCTGTATTTGGTGCAGTAGTATATGGTTTTGGAGCAGGTATTATATTTAAAGCAGGATTTACAACAGGAGGTACAGATATTTTAAATCAGATAATTTCTAAATATGCTAAAATTAGTATAGGAAACAGTATGCTTTTAAGTGATGGTTTAATTGTTTTAGTATCAGGAATTATATTTGGTGCAACTAAATTAATGTATGGTATTATTATTCTTTATATAATTAGTTATATGGCTGATAAAGTTATTTTAGGTATTTCTGATTGTAAGGCTTTTTATATTGTTACAGATAAAGATCAAGAAATAAAGGAATTTATTTTAAAATATATGAATCGTGGTGTTACTGTATTTAATGCTAAAGGTGGGTATACTAAGACTAGACAGAATGTACTTCTTTGTGTTCTTAGAACAAAAGAGTATTATAAATTAAAAGAAGGTATACATGAAATAGATCCGGATGCATTTTTTGTAGTAACAGATGCATACGAAGTTTTTGGGGTTGAATAATATGAATGAAAAATTAGAAAATTTTGATTTAGAAAATATTATGGATATTATTAAAAAAAGGCGACTAGTATCTAGATATGCTACTATGATATTTTGTTTATTTTTATCATCTATTATATTTAATCTTTTAACTCTTCCTAGTAATATAGTTACTGGTGGTGTTAATGGTTTGGCAGTTATATTTAATTATATAACAGGAGTTAGACCAGCTATAATTATTTTTGTAATATCTATTATACTTTTATTTTTAAGTTATATTTATTTAGGGTTTGAAAGAACTAGTGGTACTATAGTTGCGACTATTATTTATCCTATATTTGTACAACTTACATCAGGTATAGGTAATTATATTTCAATAGAGACTAATGATTTGTTAGTTATTTCAGTATTTTTAGGTGTTATACTTGGTATTTTAAATGGATTTATTTGTAGGACTGGTTTTAGTGGAGGAGGACTTCCTGCGATAAGTCAGATACTTCATGAAAAATTTAAGATTGCTGTTGGTAAATGTACTTTTTTTGTTAATGGTATAGTTGTACTTCTTGGAGCAAGTATTTTTGGTTGGACTATGGTTTTATATTCTATAATAGTTTTATATATTAGTGGACTTATGATGGATAAAGTAGTATTAGGTATTTCTTCTAATAAAGCATTTTATATTATTACAAGTGAGAAGAAAAGAGTAGAAGATTTTATAGTTAAAGTTATGCATCATACAGTTACAGAATTTCCTGTAAAGGGTGCATTTTTAGAAAAAAGGAGAACTTGTTTTATGTCTATTATACCTACAACTGAGTATTTTAGATTTAAAGAGGGTATAGAAGAGATAGATTCAGATGCATTTTTTGTAGTATGTGATGCTTATCAAGTAGAAGGAGGAAAATAGTTTTCTTCTTCTTTTTTTCTTGGCTTTGTGTTATAATAATTATTAATTTTTAGGAGGTTTTATTATGAATGTATCAGAACATATAACAAATATTTTAAATTATTATAAGGATAATCCTGAATGTGATCCTAATGTATATGAGTATATTGAGGTTTGTGGAGATTTAGCTAAATACTTAAATGATATTGATAGTGAAATTCTTGGTAAAATGGTTCGTTATAAATTTGAAGGATTTAGTGAAATGTTTTTTCATAAACTTATTACTTGTGGAATAGATGTAGATAGTGAACATCCTTTGTATAGACTTTGTAGTGATAGTAAAAATTATGGATTAGCAAAAGAAATATTACCAGATCAAGAATTACTTAAAAAGTTAGGTGGAGTATCTTTTTATATATTACAACAACAAAGAGATGTAGAAAAGAAAATTATAGATTCATTTACTTATGATAATGAAGGAGAATTTAATGATTTAGTTGTGATGGATAAAGTTTTTTCTAAATCAAATAAAGAAGATAATTCTCCAAGAGAAGAATTAATGTTATTTATAAGTTCTCAGTTTAAAGAAGAATATAAAATAGGAAATATTAAAGGTAAAAAGTAAGATTTTATATCTTCTTTTTTTTTGGTTTATTTTGTCGAAGTTTGTTTTACTTTTTATTTTATTATGTTATAATGTTAATACTAAGGTGGTGTTAAAGTGGATTTAATAAGACTTAAAAATATATATAAGCAGTATAAAAATGGAGTTACTGCAATTTATGATGCAACTATTTCTATTAGGAAGGGTGCATTTGTTTTTGTTATAGGTGGTTCTGGTAGTGGAAAAAGTACACTTATAAAAATGCTTTATCGTGAAGAAAAACCAACTTCAGGACAAATTGTTGTTGGTGGTGTTAATGTTGCTAAACTTAGAAATAGTAAAGTATATAAATTACGTCGTAAGGTAGGAATAGTATTTCAAGATTATAGATTACTTCCTAAACTTACAGTATATGAAAATGTAGCTTTTGCAATGGAGGTTATTGGTGCTCCTAAAAAGATGGCTAGACATCAGACATTAAAAGCTTTGGAACTTGTAGGATTAAAGAATAAAGTACATAATTATCCTAATCAACTTTCTGGAGGGGAACAACAAAGAGTTGCGATTGCAAGAGCTATAGTTAATAATCCTAAACTTTTACTTTGTGATGAACCTACTGGAAACTTAGATCCGGAGAGAAGTAAAGAAATTATGGAAGTACTTGAGTTAATTAATGAGAAACGTGGAACAACTATAATTATGGCTACTCATGATAAAGAAATAGTTAATAGAATGAGAAAGCAAGTTGTAACCCTAAAAGATGGAAGAATAATTAGTAATGAAGAGGAGGGTACATATAATGAGGTTGTTTAGAATGTTAGGAAGAAGTTGCAGAGATGCATTTAAAAGTGTATTTCGTAACTTTAGTTTGTCACTTGCATCTATTTCATGTATAACTATTACTCTTATTATTGTTGCGATTGCAATAGTAGCATCTTTTAATGTAGAGAATTTTACTAAAGAAATAGAAAAAGATTTAACAATAGTAGTATTTATGAAAAATGATGCAACAGAAGAAGAAATTAATGAAGTTAAAGATAAAGTTCATAATATGAGTAATGTTGCTAAAATTGATTTTGAAAGTAAAAAAGAAGTCAAAGAGGAAATGAGTAAGGAAAGCGAAGTATTTAAGACTGTTATGGATGGATGGAGTGAAGAAGAGAGTCCTTTAAAAGATACTTTTAGATTAAAAGTTAAGAATGTAGAAAAGATAGGAAAGACTGCTAAGAAAATTCAAAAAATGGATAAAGTAGCAACTGTTAAATATGGAGAAGGAATGGTTGATCAACTTGTTAGTGCATTTTCTTCAATAGAAAAAGTTGCTTATGGAGTTGTAATAGCACTTGTTGTAGTTACAGTATTCTTAATTATAAATACAATTAAATTAACAATATTCTCAAGAAAAAGAGAAATATCTATTATGAGACTTGTTGGTGCAAATAACTTTACTATAAAGATGCCATTTATTATAGAAGGTATGATACTTGGTATAATAGGTTCTATAATTCCAATAATTCTTATAACTTATGGATATCTTGCTTTTTATAATTATTTTGATGGATATTTATTTACTGAATTAATTAAACTTATTAAACCAGAACCATTTATTTATTCTGTATCTGGTATAGTTGTATTAATTGGTATTTTAGTTGGTACTTTAGGTTCAAGTAGTGCAGTTAGAAAGTATTTAAAAGTGTAGGTGATTATATGAAAAAAGGAATAGTTAGCATAGTAGTTGTCTCTATATTTTTATCATATTTAATTGCACCTATTGAAGTTAGTGCTAAAACACTTAGTGAGTTTGAAGCAGAGGTTGCTAAATTCACTGCAGAACTTCAAGCAAAGCAAAATAAAATCGCTAAAAATGATGCTGAGGTTGCACAAATAACTAAACATATTTCTGAATTACAAGCACAAGTAAAACAAATAGAAAATGATATCTCTAGATTACAAAATGAAATTGAGGAAAGTAATAAAGAGATTAAGAAAAAAGGAAAAGAAAGTAAAAAAATAATTGAATATTATCAATTATCAAATGGAGAAAATTCTTATTTAGAGTATATTTTTGGATCTACTAGTATTACAGATATGATTTATAGAATTTCTATGGTAGAACAACTTACTGAATATAATGATAAAGTAATGAAAGAGTTAGATGCTCTTATAAAAAAGAATAAGACACAACAGACGCAACTTGGTAGTAAAAAAGAAGAACTTGGTAAAGTTCAAGAAGAATTAAAGTCTGAACGTGAAAGAATTAATGCTGATACACAAGCTGTTAGGGATACTATGCCTAGTGTTCAAGAGCAAATTAAAGCTGCTAAGGAAAATGTTGCTTATTTGAAAAAACTTGGTTGTGGAAAAAATGAGGATGTTCAAAGTTGTATATACAGAGTTAATCAATCATCAGGAGGAGCTTCTGTTCCTAGTTCTGGTTCTACACTTCGTCCTATTACTAATGGTATTAGACAAGGTGGACTTGGTTCTTATTCAGGACATACTGGTCAAGATATGACTAGTCCTAATAAAAAGGGAGAAACTATTTATCCAATTGCAAACGGTTATGTAATATATCAAGATCATGATAATTGTACAACTGGTGGTTGGTGTGGATATGGTTGTAATGGAAATGCTAATATGATTGTAATAAGACATAATATTAATGGAAGATATATATATGCTAGTTATCTTCATTTGAGTCAAGTTTATGTAGGTGCTGGACAACAAGTTTCTGCTTATACTCCTCTTGGAAAAATGGGTAATACTGGTTGTACATCTGGTAGTGATGAAGGAGGTACAAGTATACATTTACATTTAGAACTTGCAACTTGTCATTATTATGGTGGAGGTTGTACTTATAATGGGTATAAATCTCAAATTATAAATCCTACAAGTTATGTATCATTCCCAGGTAGATGGAGTAATAGATAATTATTAGTAAGAGAACTATAAAGTGAAGTTCTCTTACTTTTTCTTTCTAAAAATATTGTAACTTTTTTTTGATTTGTAGTATAATTAAGTTAGGATTGGAGGAGAGAAGATGAAAAAATATTTAGCAGAATTCATTGGTACTTTTGTACTTACTTTTGTTGGATGTGGTGCTGCTGCACTATCTGGCGGAGTAGAAGGAGTGCTTGGTGTTTTAGGAATTGCTATGGCTTTTGGACTTTCTATAGTTGTTATGGCTTATTCAATCGGAAACATTTCTGGTTGTCATATTAATCCAGCAGTTTCACTTGCTATGTGGATTAATAAAAAAATGGAAGGACGCGACTTTATTGGTTATGTAGTTAGTCAAGTTTTAGGTGCTATTGTTGCTGCTGCTTTATTAAAATTAATAGGTAGTATGTGTGATCCAATAATTACTGGACTTGGAACTAATGGATATGGTTCACTTTCTTATGTACGTCTAGATATGATAGGTGCATTTATTATTGAAGTAGTATTAACTTTAATATTTGTACTTACAATATTAGGTGTTACTTCAAAGAAAGAAAATACTTCTGTTACAGGTATAGTAATTGGTCTTGCTTTAGCATTTGTTCATATCATTGGAATTCCTTTAACTGGAACTAGTGTTAATCCTGCAAGAAGTTTAGGACCTGCATTATTTGCTGGTGGAAAAGCACTTTCACAAGTATGGCTATTTATACTTGCTCCTTTAGTAGGAGCAGTCATTGCTGCATATCTTTGGAAGTATCTTTCTAAAGAAGAGAAAAAAGAAAAGAGTAAATAATTTTAGTACAAGCTTTTAACTTGTACTTTTCTTTTGTTATGATATACTTATTATAATAAGGGAAGTGTTAGTATGAAGTTTGTGAGTAAAATTATTAGTTTATCTTTGACATTAGTTTCAGCTTTTACTGTTTATATGGTATATAAATTAAATATAATACCTTCGAAATATTTTTGGCCAATTGTAGGTATTTTTTCTTTTATTGTTTTAATTTTAGACTTTAAACTTATTAGAAAGAAAACTAAAGGATTTAGTAGATTCTTTTTTATGTTAATATCGGTTGTTTTTACTGCTGGATTAATATATTTACTTACTTATATAAATGCTACATATGATTTTATGAATAATTTAGTTTTTAAAGATTATGAGTTTGCAACTTATGATGTGGTAGTTAAAACTAACTCTTCTTATAAGAAAATAGGTAATTTAAAGAATAAGGAAATTGCTTCTCTTTCTAATGATAAAAATTATGATCAAGTAAAAATGCTTATAAATACGAACATACCATTTAAAGAGAAAAAGGTTGATGAAGTTTCTAAATTGGTTTCATTATTTAATTCTGATGGTATACCTTCTTTTGTAGTAGAAGATAATCATTATGAGTTACTTAAAGAAGAATATCCTGAACTTAATAATACTAGTAAAGTTATTAAAACTTATAAAGTAATTGTTAAAAAAGAAAAGATTAAAGATAATAAAGATATTAGAGATCCGTTTATTTTATATATTAGTGGTATTGATAGATATGGAAAGATATCTAATGTTTCTAGAAGTGATGTTAATATTTTAGCGGTTGTTAATCCAAGTAAAGAAAAAATATTATTAGTATCTATTCCTAGAGATTATTATGTTTCATTATATGGTACTGATTCTAAGGATAAACTTACACATGCTGGAATGTATGGTATTGATACTAGTGTTAAGACTATTAATAATTTACTTGATGTTGATATTGACTATTATTTAAGGCTTAATTTTTCTACTTTAACTAAATGTATAGATTTACTTGGTGGTGTTGATATTTATTCTGATAGAGCATTTACTTCTTATGTAGATGGATCTATTAGAGTAGAAGAAGGAGTTAATCATATGGATGGAAAGACTGCTTTAGCTTTTGCTCGTGAAAGACATGCATATGAAAGTGGAGATAGACATAGAGGAGAAAATCAACAAGAAATTATTAAAGCTATAATTGGTAAAATTACAGATAAAAAGAACATTACAAAGTTTAAAGATATTTTATCTTCTTTAGATGGTACGTTTGAGACTAGTATGTCTTATAAAAATATTACTAATTTGGTTAAAATGCAACTTGATAAAAATATAGATTGGAATATAGAATCTATAAGTTTAGATGGTAAGGGAAGTATGATGCCTACTTATAGTATGGGGCAGAGAAGACTTTATGTAATGATTCCGGATAATGACTCAGTTGAGGATGCAACAAAAAAAATAGATAAATTATTAAAATAAAATTATAAATATAAAAAAATTGCCAATAATATAAGTGGTGATTTTTTTTGAAAGATTATAGTATATGGAATGATGGAGTTAATTTTTTAAAATGTGATAAATTAGATAAAAATATTAATGTAGATGTTTTAGTTATTGGAGGAGGTATTACTGGAGTTAGTTGTTGCTATCAACTTATGAATACAAATAAAAAGATTGCTTTAGTAGAAGCAAATAAAATTGGTAGTGGTATAACTTCAAAAACTACAGGTAAGCTTACTTTTTTACAAGATGGGATTTATTCTTCTATTAAAAATTCTTCTAATATTGATAATGCTAAATTGTATTATGAAGCACAAAAGGATGCTATAAAGATAGTAAAAGATATTGTTAAAAAAGAGAAGATAGATTGTAATTTAGAGAAAAATAGTTCTTATCTTTTTTGTTGTGATGATAGTAAAATAAAGAGTATTAAAAATGAGAAAAAAATACTTGAAGGTTTTGGTTGTGAAGTAGGAGAAATTGATAAATTACCGGATGGAGGTAAATGTTGTTATGGAATAAAAGTAGAAGATACATATTGTTTTCATCCTCTTAAATATTTAGAAGGAGTAAAAAAAGTTCTTTTAGATGGTGGTATTAAAATATATGAGGATACTAGAATATATTCTATTAATAATTTTAATAATTATTATATTTGTAAATCTGATAAATATAGTATTCATGCTAAAGAGGTTGTGTTAGCTTTACATTATCCTTATTTTACTGTTCCATTTTTTATGCCTTTTAAAGTTCATTTGAAAAAGTCTTATGTTAGTGCTTTTATTGAAAAAGATAGTTTAAAGTTTAATGCAATAAGTTTAGATAAACCAGTTAAATCTATTCGTTATTATAAAGATAAAAAAGATTGTTATAAAATATTTTTATATGGGTCTCGTAATTTGGCAATGGATGTTAATGATAAGAAGCATTTTGATAAGTTTAAAGAGTTTAACTATAATTATAAATATTTATGGTCTAATATAGATATAATTACAGGAGATTATATTCCTTATGTTGGAGAGATTATGAAAGGATTATATATTGCGACAGGTTATAATACTTGGGGTATGACTAATAGTGCTATTGCATCTGTTGTAATTAGAGATTTGATAGGCAAAAAAGAAAATAAATATATTAATCTTTTTAATCCTAAAAGAGGAGTTAATATTTTATCTTTACCTCTTGTTTTTGGAAGTAATGCTAAAAGTTATATTGAATCTATGATTAATAGTAATAAAAGTTTTTATGAAAGTGTTAGAATAGAAAATATTGATGGTAAGAAAGTAGGTATTTATAATGATGGTAAAAAAGAGTATAAAGTGTTTATAAAATGTCCTCATATGGGATGTAATTTGGTTTTTAATGAAGTTGAGAAGACTTGGGATTGTCCTTGTCATGGATCTAGATTTTCTGTATCAGGTAAGGTTATTAATGGACCTAGTAATTTTGATATAACTTATAAATAAAATAATATTAGTTGTGTTCTAATATTATTTTTTTTGTTATAATAAAAAAGAAAGAGGAGAGGTTATGGAAAAGAATGTAGAATATAAAATTACTTTAAAGAACTTTTTTAGACACTTACATACAATTAATTATCATCGTATGAAAGTTTTTCTTTTATGTTGTAAAGCTGGTATTCCTTGGAGAGGATTTGTTCATGATTTATCTAAATATAATCCTGTTGAGTTTTTTGAAGGAGTAAAATATTTTAGCGGTAATAGAAGTCCTATTAATAATTGTAAAGAGGTTAATGGATATAGTAAGGCATGGCTTCATCATAGGGGACGTAATAAACATCATTATGAATATTGGTATGATTATGAAACTATTTTAAAAGCACCTATTATTCCTTATAAATATTTTGTAGAAATGGTATGTGATTCTATGGCTGCTGGAATTGTTTATCAGGGTAAGAAATGGACTAAGGATTATCAACTTAAATATTTTCTTAAAACAAAGGATATAGCTAAGTTAAATCCTAAAATGGAAAAGTTACTTATTAGGATTTATACAGATATTAGCAAAGAGGGAATTGATGCGGTTATAAATAAAAATAATTTGAGAAAACTATATGAAGAGTATACTAAGGAGTGATTTTATGAAGGTTATGTGTATATCTGATATACATGGTAATATAGATAAACTTAATTTAGCACTTGAAAAATATAGAGAAGAGGGATGTGATAAATTAATTATTTTAGGGGATTTTTTTAGTTATTATCCATCTTTTAAGAATGATGAAATAGTAGATGTTCTTAATAATATGGCATCATCTATTATCGCAGTAGAAGGTAATTGTGATTCTTCTATGAATTTAGATAAGTTTAATTTTACTTTAGGATATTTAAAAACTGTAGATGTTAATGGAATTGGTGTTACTATTACTCATGGTCATGTTTTTAGTCATAAAAGATTTCCAGAAGTAGTTGGTAGAATATTTATTCAAGGACATTCTCATAAAAGTATGCTTGATGAAGTTGATGGAGTAGTGCTTGCTAATCCAGGTTCTATATCTTTACCTAGAGGTGGAAGTGTTAGTAGTTATTTGATTATAGATGATAAATATATTTATTTGAAAAAGTTAGATGGAGAAGAAATAAAGAAAATAAAAATATAAGGAGAAATTATGAAGGAAATAGAAAAATTATATGATTATCAAAATAAAATAAATGAGAAAAAATATATTACTAGTATATTAGGATGGGATTTGAATGTTAATGCTCCAAGAGAGACTAAAAAATATTTAATAGATGTAGAAGCTAATAGTTCACTTGATGTTTTTGAAATGCAGACAAGTAGTGAATATGAAAAATTAATTGATGATGTAATTAATAGTTCGGATTTTGAAAGCCTTAGTAGAGAAGAAAAAGTTTGTATTAGAGAATTAAAAAGAAAATATGAATTAAATAAAAAAATACCTAAGGATTTTTATCATGAGTATACTAAACTTTGTAGTACTGCTAATTCTGTTTGGGAAGATGCTAAGAAGAATAATGATGTAGATATGTTTATGCCTTATTTAGAAAAGATTGTTGATATGACTAAAAAGTATTATAGATATTTATATCCTGATGGTAATTTATATGATGCAATGCTTAATGAATATGAAAGAGGTATGAAAGTAGAAGAGATAGATGCATTGTTTGAAAGTTTAAAAGAAAAATTAATACCTTTAATAGATAAAATATCTAATAAAGAAAATAAACAATATAAAAAAGAATTTAGTGAAAGTACTCTTAAAGAATGTGGAGAGTATTTACTTAATTATATAGGATTTGATTTAGAACGTGGAGCATTAGGTGTTTATCCTCATGGATATACTGATAAATTATCAGTAGATGATGTTAGAATTGCTTTTTCTAAAATAGATGATCCTACTCAGTTTGTATCAACAATAATTCATGAAGGTGGACATGGTATTTTAGAACAAAATATGGATAAAAGAATAGTTACTTTTGATAATGGGTTTTTAGATAATCTTTATGGATTACATGAGAGTCAATCTAGATTTTTTGAAAATATTTTAGGACGTAATATAAATTTTTGGATTCCAATTTATGATGATGTTAAAAAAATATTAGATTTAGATATTGACTTAGAAGAATTTGTTTCTATTTTAAATCAAGTAAATAAAGGTTTTGTTAGAACGGATGCTGATGAGGTTACATATTGTTTGCACGTTATTTTAAGATATGAAATAGAAAGAGATTTATTTAATGGTAAATTAAAAGTCTCAGAACTTCCTGAGGTATGGAATAAAAAAATGAAAGAGTATCTTGGTGTTGAAGTAGTAGATGATAGTAAAGGTATTTTACAAGATGTTCATTGGTCACAAGGTTCATTTGGATATTTTCCATCATATTTGTTAGGTAGTATTTATGATGGTATGTTTTTAAATATTATAGAGGATAATTTAGGTAGTGTTGATGAGATATTACGTAATGGAAAAATAAAAGATATTACTAATTTCTTAATTGAAAATATTTATAAGGATGCAGGTACTTATACTTCTTCTGAGGTAATTGAAAAACTTAGTGGAAAGAAAATAGATTCCAAATATTTAATAGATTATTTTTATAAAAAGTATTTAAAATAAAAGAAAAATAACATTATTAATAAAAATAAATTCCAAATATTTAAATTTAATGATATAATACATTTAAGCGTTATTAGAAGTTAGGAGAGAATTATGGAAAAAGTAGAATTAACAATTTTAATGCCTTGTTTGAATGAAGAAAGAACATTAGAAGTTTGTATAAAGAAGGCACAAAAGTTTTTAAAACGTTATAAGGTTAAAGGGGAAGTATTGATTGCCGATAATGGTAGTACAGATAAATCTATAGAGATTGCTAAAAAGAATAATGCTCGTGTTATTAATGTCGAGGAAAAGGGTTATGGTGCAGCTTTGATTGCTGGTATAAATGCTGCATATGGTAAATATGTAATAATGGGAGACTGTGATGATTCATATGACTTTTTAAATCTAGATTTGTTTGTTGATCGTTTACGTGAAGGAAATGATTTAGTTATGGGAGATAGATTTAAAGGTGGTATTGAAAAAGGTGCTATGCCTCCTTTACATAAATATATTGGTAATCCTGTTTTATCATTTATAGGGAGATTATTTTATGGAAGTAAAGTAAAAGATTTCCATTGTGGTCTTAGAGGATTTAATAGAGAAAGAATATTACAATTAAACTTACAATGTCCAGGTATGGAATTTGCAAGTGAAATGGTTGTTAAAGCAGAATTAAATAAATTTAAAATTTCTCAAGTACCAACTACATTAAAAAAGGATGGTAGAGATAGAAAACCTCATTTGAATAGTTTTAGAGATGGATATCGTCATTTACGTTTTCTTATTATTAATACACCTAAGTGGTTATTCTTAATACCTAGTATGATATTAATGGTAATAGGAATTTTAGGAATAATTTTACTTGCAAATGGTCAATTTAATATTACTTCAAATGCTAGTGTTGGAATTCATACTATGCTTTATAGTAGTAGTTTTATAATTATAGGAGTTTTATTATTTGGATTTTATATTTTAGATAAATTATATTCTTATAATGTTGGTTTCATATTAGAGTTAGATAAGTTTACTAACAAAATTGTAAAAACTAATTCATCATTTTTAATCATTTTTGGATTACTTTTAATATTAGGTGGAATAGTTATGAGTGTTATTTCTTTGATAAAATGGAAGAATGTATCTTTTGGAACACTTAATCCAGAACTATTTATGCCAAGTGTTATTATCGCAAATAGTCTATTAGTAATTGGATTTGAAATTGTTTTTATAAGTTGTTTAATAAGTATAATGAAGATAAAAATAAAGAAATAATTTATAATTAAAACCGTTATGAAAATAATGGTTTTTTATTATGGAAAACATCAGTTTTCCATTTAAAACCACCAGCTATGCTGGTGTGAATAGTAAAGGGCTCCGCCCA
>CANRNO010000010.1 GCA_947632065.1 uncultured Bacilli bacterium
AAGTAAAATTATTATACTAATAAATAAATGATTTGCAACTTCATCTATTTACTAATCAGTATTATACGTGTTATAATGAATTTGGGTGGATAGTTTATGAAAAGATTTGTTAAAAGAGATGAGGAGTTTATTTGTGATAAGTGTGGTAGAAAAGTTTTAGAGTTAAATTATACTACAAGAGATCATTGTCCTTATTGCTTATATTCTAAACATGTAGATATTAATCCTGGAGATAGAAGTAATACTTGTTTAGGACTTTTAAGACCTATTGGAGTTGAAAAATATAAAGATACTTTTAAAATTATTTATAAATGTGATAAGTGTGGAGAAATTCATAAGAATATAATTGCGAAAGATGATGATATGAATAAAATTATTGAAATTTCTGTTAATAATTAATATAATATTATTGAGCAAGTTGTTAAAAACTTGTATTTTTAATGATTTTATGGTATAATATAAGCCATTAAGGAGGGATATGGTTATGAATAAGAATTTAAAGAAGTTATTGTTAATTGTCTTAGTAGGAATTTTTGCATTTTCTGCATTAAATGTAAGTGCTGCATTTAGTGGTAAAGAGGAAACTACTCGTATTGGGTATGATATTACACAATTAAATGTATTTATATTTAATGATACAGGAATGACTCAAACTCAAAAAGAAGCTACTGATGGAAATATTAAAAGATTTGAGGTTTCTGGAATTAATTTAAATCCAGTTACTGAAGTTAAAGATGTAGATGGTTACTCTTTAGTTTCTGTTAAACTTAATGCTGATGGTGGTCTTGCTAGATTAAAAGAGACTGCAGAAAATATTGCAAGTACTAACAAGGATTCATTAAGTGGTGGAAGTAATGGAAAATATCTTATTACTTTCTCAGTAAAATATAAACTTGATTTACCTGAAGGTATTGCTTCTGTTTATGATAGTGATTATGCTAATGTATTTAGTGGAGATCAAAAATTACTAAAAGAAGAAACTCAAGCTAATGCTGGTGCTGGTTTAGATCAAATGATAATTGCTGGTGTTTATGATTCAAATACTGATACAGTTGATTGGTCTAATCAAGCACAATATACATATCATACTGAAGTTGGAGATCATATATTTACATCACGTTCTAATTTAATGCCTGATTTTGATCAATATTTAATATTTGAAAATGTTAAAAAACCTGGGGATCAAGAAATTGGAGATCAAGCTACATATTCTATGAAATCTAATTATGGTGAAACATATAGATTTATGATGTATGAAAGTGAATTAGGTTCACCAATTCAAGATGAACCAGCAACTGATGATCCTTCAGAAAGTCAACCTGGTCAAGATGATCCTGAAATTGTAGATCCTACACCAACTAATCCATCTAATCCAGATGATAGTAAAGATGATAATATTGATGATAATAAACCAAGCGATGATGAAAACGATAAGGATAAACCTGAAATTGTAGATCCTGCTCCAAGTGATCCTAGCGATGATGAAGATAATAATAACAATGATGTAGTTATTCCAAATGATGATAATAACAATAATGACAATAACAATGATTCTAATTCTGCTGGAACAGGAGATACAGTTGTAACTACTACTTCTTCTACTACTAATGGTAATAGTGGTAAAAGTAGTACTGGTCAAACAGTAAGTGTTCCAAACACTGGTGCTAATAGTAATGTAAATATAACTTTATTTGGTATATTATTACTTGCTAGTGGATGTGGAATTGTAATGTTAACTAAAAAAGAAAATTCAATTTAGAATTTCCTTTTTTTTGTTTTAATTTTTTGGTTTGAATATAACTGCAAATATAAATGAAAAAATTATTGCAGAGGTTATTCCTGATGCTGTTAGATCAAACATTCCCATTACTATACCTAATGGTCCCATTGTTGATGCTTTAGCAAGTGCTCCATGAATTAATAGATGTCCAAAACTTGTTATAGGAACCATTGCCCCTCCACCTACTACTTCTACTATTTTGTCATATATACTAAAAGTATCTAAAGCACTTCCTATTACTACAAAAATACTTGTTATATGTCCTGGTGTTAATTTTGTATTATCAAGAATAATTTGAGCAAGAGCACATATTGCACCCGCAAATAAAAATGAATTAATTAATAACATTATTTAGCCTCCAAACTTACTGCATGAGCAATACTTAAAATGTTTTCTTTTTGGAATACTGAAGTTGGTGAAAACAATGCTCCTGTTGTAATTAAAAGAACTCTTTTTAATTTCTTTTCTTTTAATAATTTATAAACATAACTATAATTTACTAGAGCACTACATACTGGTCCACTTCCTCCTGCCATTACTTCTGTTTGATTTTCTAAATCATAAAGCATTACTCCACAATCGTTATAATTTTTTGTTGTTAGTTTTATTTTATATTCTTCTTTTAAATAATCTGTTAAAATTTGTTTACCAAAGTATCCTAAATCTCCTGTTAAAATTAAATCATAATCATCTATAGTTCTATTTAAATCATTTAGATGTGTTATTAGAGTATCTGCAGCTGCTGGTGCCATGACTGCTCCCATATTATTTGGATCAGTTTGTGCAAAATCTACTATTCTTCCAATGGTTGCACTTTCTACTTTAATATCACTTTTTTTATTTGTAAGAAGAATAGATGCTCCACCTGTTGAAGTAAAGGTTGCAGTTTTAGGCTTTGGTCCTCCATATTCTGTTGGATTTCTAAATTGTTTTTCACTTGTCATATTATGTGAACTAGTAGAAGATATACAATTATTTATTTTTTTACCATCTATTAAACAAGATCCTATTATTACTCCTTCCATACTGGTTGCACAGGCATTATAAAGACCTAAAAATGGTGTATTCATCCAACTTGATGCGTATGTTGATGAGGTAATTTGATTATTTAAGTCGCCTGATAAAACTAATTCTATATCATCTTTTGTTAGATTTGTTTTTTTAAGTAAAATTTGAATACTATCTTTTAACATTCTTACTTCTGCTTTTTCTATAGTTTTCTCATTACAATATAAATCATCATATTTTTTATCAAAGTATTTTTTTAATGGTCCATTTGCTTCATATGTATTGGTAACTGTAGCAGTATTTTCAACATAAACATTATTAAACTTAAAGGTCATTTTATCACTCTCCTATTAATAGTCTAATCATTCCAAAAAACCATGCTGATACTATTCCATATATAATAACAGTTCCAGCAAGTTTAAACATATTAGCACCTATTCCTGTTACTAATCCTTCTTTTCTATAATCAAGTGCAGCACTTGTCATTGAATGTGCAAAACCTGTTATGGGAATTAAAAGACCACATCTTGCATAATTTACTAATTTATCAAAAAATCCTAAGGCTGTACATAAAGATGCAATAAATATTAAAGTAATCATCATATAAGAAGAAGCTTCACTTCTAGAAATGTGAAATTTATAACAAAATAACTCTATTAATCCTTCTCCTATTACTCCAATTAATCCACCTATTAAAAATGCCATAAAAGCATTTAAAGTACGATTTTCATTTGCTTTATACTTATTTACTATTTTTTCGTATTTTTCATTTTTCATATAATCACCAGTATTATTATGAAATAAATAAAAAAAAATATTCCACAATTTTGTGGAATACTTTAATTATAAGTTTTTTTACTAAAGTCTTGTTTTTAATTTTTGAAGAATCTTTTTTTCTTTTCTTGATACTTGAACTTGATTCATTCCTAAGCTATCAGATATCTCACTTTGTGTTAGATCTTTATAATATCTATCATAAATAATAGATTTTTCTTCATTTGATAGTTTATTTAACTCTACTTTTAAATCTATAATATCACTATTTAAATTTTTATCTTCTGTTTTTATATAGTTATATAAATTCATTGATGATTCTTCTTGATTATTATCTAAACTTTCTATTGGACTTGAAATAACTTTAGCCTCTTCTATTAGTTTTTCATCTATTTCTAAGAAGTTTGATAATTCTTTATCTGTAGGTATTCTTTGTAATTTTTGACTTAGTACTTCTCTTGCTTTTTCTAATGATTTATTTAACTTCAATAATTCTTTATTTACTTTTATACCACTATTTTCTCTTATATATGAACATACTTCTCCTTTAATATAGAAATATGCAAAAGTAGAAAATTTTGTATCATAATTTTTATTATATTTTGTATATGCTTTAGCGAGCCCTAACATACCTGCTTGATATAAGTCTTCTTTATCATAATAATTTATATATCTTTTTATAATATCATATACTAATCTTTCATAATCTAATATGCTGTTCATTATCATTATCCTCTCTTATATATGTAAATAGTTAAATGCTTCTATTTCATTTGTTATAAATTTTAAATTATCATTTCCACAATCTATTTTTTTAATATCTTCTTTGTTTAAACCACATAAAACAACTTTTCCACTAGTAAGACATATTTCAATTAATTTATTTTGAATTTCTGATAATAGTTTTTTATTTTTTATTTCTAAATCATCAAAATTCAGGACAAAGTAATTCATTCCTTGATTATATAATAAATAATTTATTTCTTTAGAAAATTCACAAAAGTTTTTCTTATCTAGTGTTCCTTGTAAAGTAATAAAAAGTATTCCTTTATTTACTTTAGTAATTATTTTAAACATAATTTCCTCCTTGCATTATCAATATAGAATAAAAATAAAATAATTTATACCTTTTCGACAAAGAATTACAAAAGTTTTAAAAGTCATTTTTCTACAAAAAAAGATTACGAAATTCGTAATCTAATTTTCTCTTTTCTTTTTTAATTGTAATAATATTATTGCACTTCCTATCATTAAGATAGAAGATCCAAATAATAATCTTGCAGTGTCATTGGATGCGGTATTTGGTACGTTTATTTTTTGAGCACTTACGTAAGTTTTTTCTGCTTGTTGTTCTGTTGATTGACTATCATCATTTAAATCAACATCTTCTAAGAAGAAAGGACTTTCTTCTAGATTTGAAATGTCATGCATCATAAATCTATATGTTTCTAATCCAGCAGTAATATTTTCATTTTGAAATAACATATATTCATCGAATAATGGTATTTCTAATCCTCTAGAAGTTGCGACTTTAGTACTATCATATGTCATTGTAGCACCTTCTGTATCAGAAAAACTTTGTTGCGTTTTATTATAAATTTCTGTATATATCATTTGTTGTAATCCAGGATCACTATTAGCATCTGTAACATCACTTGGTTCTTGTTCTGTATTAAATACATTTTTGTAATCATAATCACCTATGTGAGTTGTACCATTTGGTAAAGTTTTTAATTTATATATTACTGATATAGAACAAAAATAATTTTCTCCTGTTCCACCTGAAAGGCTATCTTTTAGTGCTGTTACTTTTTCTTCTAGTACTTTCTTTAATTGTGCTTTTCCACCTTCTACATTTAGTTTTACTGTAATAAGTTGTTGTCCTTTTTTCATTGTATATATTTCTGCAGGACTTGGATTTATGGTAATATCATTATCTATACTTTCTTCCCATAACTTACTATTATCTGCTGATGACTTAAAATCTTTTAATCCTTCATCATTACGTACGAATACACGTATTCCTTCAATTGAATATTCTAGTCCTGTTTGTGTATCTTTTCCTGTTCCATTTTTAACTTCTGCTTTGACATTAATTGCAAAAGTAGAAATTAATACTGCTACTATTAATAGTATGTTTTTAATTTTTTTCATTTTTTTATTCTCCTTTTTAATTATATTATGGTCTACTATTATCTTGATTATAAGGCAGAATAGCAATTTATTCAATGTGGATATATTTATTTTACATTTTATTTACAAAAAAAAGCCTCTATGAGGCTTCTACTAATACAAGTTTTTTACCTTGATGAACAAATTTTAATGTTGCTTCTTGTGGATATCCCATATCTTTATCATTTTTATATTCTAATGTTGCTTTTACAGTATAGGCATCTGAATCTATTTCTTCTCCATAAGTAAATTCTTCTTGTTTTACACTTTCTATTTTTACATCTGTAACTGTTGGTAAGGTTTGTTTTCTATTATTATATAAGTCACTTTCTAAGTATTTATATACTGTATCTTCACTTTCTTCTAGAAAATCTGTTACTGCATCACTATGTACAAAGTCTACTCCTCCAACATCGGTTTTAGCAAGTTTTTCATCTAGAGAATAGTAATCAAGTAAAAACATTCTGGAAATTAATTTTACATATTTTTTTTCATTTACAGGTTTTTCTTTTAAGACTTCATCTAATTTATAAAATAATTTTTTATATTGCTTACTTTTTGAGTCTTTTAAAACATATCCATAACCTTTAATTTTATGTTCTACTTTTACTTCTTTTCTTTCTACTGGTTTAAAGAAGAAATAATATACTCCTAAACCTATTCCTATAATAAGTATTATAGAAACTATAATTAAAGTTATTTTAACCTTCTTTTTCATCTTTTTTTTCTTTTTCATAACTATTCTCCTTCATTGCTGAATTTTTCTTTTTCTTGTTCTTCTTGTTTTTTGAATAAATCAAATACTATTATATCATCTGATACAGCTAGTAGTTTTTCTGTATACTTATTATTCTTTTCGATATAATTTTCATCTATTGCTTCTTCTTTTAATGCTAGATATTGTCCTTTTTGACTATTATAATAGATATTATTTGTTACCCAGTTACCATTAGGGAATACTACTATGTTATTTTCTTTTATATTAAATATATCGTGTCCTAGAGCATATTTATTTGAGAATCCTAACATATTTCCTAAAGTAGGCATTACATCATACATACCCATAACATTAGTTATTTCTTGATTTAATTTTGTACCTTTCATATCAGGTGTCCAGATAATGAATGGTACTTTACGGTTTAATTCATATTGATAATCATCAAAGTTGAAATATCCTTCATCTTCTTCTGTTTTTACTTTATCTGTTGCGGCATCATAATTATATAATTTATTATAATCTTTTTTAGGAAGTCTTCCATCATGATCTCCATAAAGAACAAATACTGTATTATCCATTAAACCATTATCTTCTAATGCTTGAATAAATTCTCCTAAAGCTTCATCTGCATAATGGATTGATTTAAAGTAATTTCCAAGTTTAGTTCCTTCCATGTATGGAGATGGTATATCTTCTCCTGTTTCTTCATCTTTTAGACCACCATTTTTAATATCTACATCATATTCACCATATTTTTCAACATCTGAGAATGGTGTATGATTAGTTAGTGTTATTAACAGACCATAGAATGGTTTTCCTTTATTATTTAATTTCTTCATTTTTTCTATTGATTGTTTGAAGAATTCTTTATCAGAAATACCAAGACCAATGGTATTTTCTTTTGTTACTTTATAAGTTTCTTTACTATAGAATTTATCATATCCTAAGTTCTTATGCATAGTACGTCTATTCCAGAAGTCAGCATTATTACCATGCATACTAAATGTATAATATCCTTTATCTTTTAAGAATTGTGGAGTTGCATAATATTTTCTATCAAAATAACTTACAAATACTGTTCCATTTTGTGCTGGCATTAGTGAAGTATTAAATGTGAATTCTGCATCACTACTTGTTCCTACACTAACTTGTGAGTAAAAGTTTGAAAAATACATTCCTTCACTTGCAAGTTTATTTAATGTTGGTGTTGTTTCTATATCATTAAACTTTCTATTGATAACATTATTTTGAATACTTTCTCCATGAATAACAATTACATTTTTACCTTCAAAAATATTTGAATATTCATTTTTTGGTTCTTCTTTTTTATCTTTAAAGTATTCTTTAAATTCTTTCATAGCATTATCATATCCAAACATGGAATTTATTTTAGGTTGAAGTGATACGAAAGCATCATTAAATTGATAAATATATATTCCAAATCTCATAACTATATATTCACGATTCCATTGTTTAGCAAAACGTCCAACTTCTAGGGATGATAATGTTACAGTGAAAATGACTGCTAGAAGGCATCCTACTACTAAAGTAGAAAGTGCTTTCTTTTTTCTTTCTTTTTTTAAATCTATTTTATTATAGTAGTGTTTCTTTTTTAATTTATAATGGACAAATATTAAAATAAGAGGTCCTAAAACATATAATAAATCTTTTAATTCAAATACATTTTCTGTTACTGCATCTCCTACTTCTCCTATATATTGAGTAAGAGATAACATAGAAACTGATGCAAATGATGTATAGAATGTATAATATATTGAATTTATCATACATATTGCAGTAAAGAAAACATCAAATATGAAATAATATATAAATCTATATTTTGGTTTAAATAAATAACCAAAGGATCCAACTATAGTTAAGACTGCAACGTCTGCTAAGATAGGTTTAAAAGCTAAATAGTTTTCTGTTGTATGCATAGTAAAAAATCTAAGCATAGTAGAATTAATTACGCAAGTTATTACAAAAGTAAGAAATAATACATTATTTTTTAGATATTTTTTAATTAAATGTTCTTTTTTTACCACTTTAAAAAAATGTATAGTTTTCTTTTTTAAATCTACCATAGTTTTTTTTATTTCAAATTTATTATTGTTTTTTTCTTTTTTCTCTTTTCTTAATATCATATTAACCTCACATACTAAATTATATCACTTAATATTTTCGATTTCAATAAATTAAGTAAAGCCTTTTTATTTTTGATTTTCTTTTTCTTGTTTTTTATTTTCTTTTAAATCACTTACAACATTATAAGCATTTAGTGCCATACCTACTACAAATATATATGAAAGTATATATACCCAAAGTAGTAAAATTAAGATATTTGAAATACTTCCATAAAATATATCATAATTAGTAAAAGTTCCTATATAAAAGGCATATATTTCTGTTGAAATTATCCAAGCTATTGTTGTAAACATTGCTCCAAAACTTGTAGATTTACTTGGTACTTTATCATCTGGTGCGATTACATATAGAAGTTTAATATTAAAATATACAACTAATATTGATACTGGATATTTTAATATTTGATATACTTTATAGAAAAAATCTACTGCATTTGTATTATTACAATAATTATATATTATTGTAAATATATAATCTCCAAATACAGGAACTAATAGAAGGAAGAATAAAAGTCCAACTAATATAAAAGTCATTAAAATAGCTTTTACTCTTCTTCTAATAACATCACTATCTTTTATTTTATATATTTCATTAGAAGTAATAATCATAGAATGAGCACCATTGGATGCTAAGATAAATGATGATATAAAGAAAACTATAATATTAAAGTTTAACCCTTGTCCTGATATTCTATCTATTACTACATTTGCGATTTCTGTTGGCATACTAGCTGAAATACTATTACTAAGTGTTTCAACAGATATAGAAAACGCTGAGGCAACACCTCCAACTAAGGCAATTAATGGAATAAGTGATAATACAAAGAAAAAAGCAAGTTGTCCAGGTAGTACTCTCATTTCAGGTTTTCCAATAATCTCAAATGTTTTTCTTAAGAATAGCCTAACTTGCTTCATATAATCACCCTTTATTTAAAGTCTTCTTTATTAGTAATCATTTCTAACGTTGCTTCGTTTATTGCATCATCTATTGTTTTTATTTCATCTTCAATCATACTATATCCGACTCCAGCTCCAAATTCATGTGGTAAGTTTTTAAATTCTTTACTAAGTTTTTTAACATATGTAGATATTTGCTTATCATTATATCCAACTAAGTAAATTAAAAATTCATTACCATCTGTTCTAATAATTTCAGAATTTTCAAGTTGAGTATTTACTAAGACACCTGCGGCTTTAACAATAAGTTGATCTCCTTCTTCATGACCATAGTTATCATTTACATATTTAACATTATTTAAGTCTGCGATAACAATTGCTTGAGGGAATACTTTTGAATCTTCCCATTCTTGTATTTTAGCATTTAAATAGTTTCTATTTTTTAAAGAAGTAAGCATATCAGTATATTTATGTCTATCATCAATTCTGATTTTTTTCTTTGTCTTCTTTCTCTTAAATATAAAGTATAAAATTATAAATATTAATATTGGCACAAATATAATTAATAATATATCTATATATATTTCAGAGAATGATTTATCTTTTAAGAAACTAGAATCTAAATTTTCTATTCCACTATTTTTATAATTATAATAAGAATTAGTATTCATTATATAATTAAATAAATTATAGAATGATTTATCACTCTTTTTAACCATGAATTTATAATCATTCATCATAGTATCAGTAAATAAAACTGTATAATCAGAGAATAATTTTTCTCTATAATAGTTATATACTTCTTTATCTAATACTAATATTTTATTTTTAGCTTTTTTAGTTAATTCTTCTACATTATTTACTGTTTTTATGTTAGCTCTAGAATTAGTTTTTACATATTGATATAAAGAATTTCCTTTAATCATTAATATATCTTCGCCTTTTAGACTTTCAAAGGAATTGATAATATGATTATCTTTACTTCTTCCTAGAATAACATAATCTTCTATAAATGTTGAACGTGTTGATAAATATTTAGAACTTTTTACTCCATAATAATCGAAATAAAAATCTATTTCACCTTTATTAATAGCTTTTTGTAATGACTTTTTATTTTTGTATTTTTTATATTCAAATTCAATATTAGTAAGTCTAGATATTCTATCTACATATTCTGCAGCAATACCTTTTAAATGACCATTTTTAAATACTTCATATGGACTGTTCTCTATATATCCATAAACGTATACTTTAGATGTTAAATCATTTTTTTCTTTAGCACTTAATTTCTTTTCTTTAACATAATAATCTAAGTATGCATCATTATATTCACTGACATATTTTGTAGCTTTCCATTTTTTATAATATTTACGAACTATATTATTTAGTTTATCTTCTCCACCTAGTGTTAAAACAATACGTTTTCTTAGTTCAGTAAAATAATAATTAATTGAATATTTACTATTATCAATAGTACGATTTAAATACATAATATTTGGAACTATTATCATGTTTACTTCATTATTATCTAGTGCATTAAATAAAGAATCTATATCTTCATAAGTTTTAAAAGATAAATTATTTCCTGATTTTAGATAATATCTTACGTCATCACTTTCTTTTTCGAAAACTCCAAATGTTAAGTTTTTCATATCAGAAATATGATTTATTCTTTGATAATCTTTTCCGATTGCTACATAGTAATCTTCAAATAATAGTAAATCATTATTTGTTAATTTTTCATTGTTACCTAATATACGAAAACTAAAAGATGAAGAGTTTGGTTTTTCATCTTTTAAATAAGATATTTTATTAAAATCTAATCCTATATCTTTTTTAAAATCATTTAAGAATGTAAAGAAAACTCCTTTTCCATTTAGTCCATATAATGGGTAATCATTAATAACTTCAAAGTCAACTGATTCTCTTCCATTATCTTGAATCCATTTTTTCTCAGTAACAGTTAATGTAGTTGTGCTATCTTCTTTATTGTAATATCTATAGACTCCAACAAAGGCAATAATTGCGATTATGGCTGGAATCATGATAACTAATTTCTTTTTCATACTAACTCTCCGCTTCTGTTTGTTCTGCTGTTTCTTCTCTATCTTTTGTAAAAATAAATCCTTCTTTAGAATGATGTTTATATCCTATAATAGGGAATTGTGCACTATCGTTTGATTTGTCTATTATGACTTGTACATCAAAATATTCTTTTTGATCTTTTTTTAGTTTTTCTAATACGATATTAGCAAGTCCTTTAGCATCTTCTAAACTCACTCCATCATCAATTGTCATTAAAACATTTATTATCTTTCCTTTAATAACAACTTTGGCTTCTTTTACAGTTTCTTGTTCATTAAGAGCATCTGTAATTTTAGAGATTTCTTTGTTTGTTGGTTTTACTTCATCTCTTCCATCAAGTCTATCTCCGTATATAGCTCCTCCTTCACTTGGAAAGAAGATATTTTTAACCTCTACTGCAACTAGCATAATTGCTAGAAAACAGATAATTGCAATAATTGTAAATTTATTCTTTTTTATAAATTTCATTTTTTTCACATCCTTAGTATTTATTTTATTATACACTATACTAGGTTAATAATCAATTGATGATTTTTCTTTTCTCTAAAGATTTTTGTAATGTTTGTGATGCTAACTTAGGATTAACAGTTCCTTTTGTTTCTTTCATTATTTGTCCCATTAAATATTTAAGTGCTCTATCATGTCCATTAATATAGTCTTCTACACTTTCAGGATTAGCATCTATTATTTTTTCTACTATTTCTTCTATTAAAGTTTCATCTTTAATATTTTGTATACCAGAAGATTTTAGTATTTCATCTATACTTGTATCTTCTTCCATTAGTTTATCTAAAATATCTTTAACATTTTTATTTGTTAGAGTTTTATCACTTATTTTGTTTATTAAATCTATAAATCTTTCTTTAGTAAGTGTTGTATCATAAATACTTTTTTCTTTTTCGTTTAAGTATTTAGAAATATCTCCTAATAGAAGATTGGATGCTACTGTAAAGTCTATATTACTATCAAGTAATGTATTTAGATAATCACTTAATGGTTTATTTTGAATTAATTTCTTTATATTTACATCACTTATATTTTTCTCTTTATAAAGTTTTACTCTTTCATCTGGTAATAAAGGAATAGTATTTATTACTTTTTCTATTTGTTCTTCTGTAAGTACTAGTTTTGGAATATCTGGTTCTGGGAAATATCTATAATCATTTCCTGTTTCTTTAACACGCATTAGAATGGTATCATTTGTTTTATTATCAAATCTTCTTGTTTGTTCTTTAAAAGTTTTTCCGGCATCTAAAAGTTTTATTTGTCTTAAAGACTCTTTTTCAAGACTTAATTTAACATTGTTAATAGAACCTATATTTTTTATTTCTACTTTTGTACCGAATGGATCTTCTTTATGTTTTCTTAGGGAAATATTAGCATCACATCTCATTGATCCTTCTTCCATCTTACAATCACTTATATCAGCATAAAGAAGTAAGCTTCTTAATTTTTCTATATAAAGTTTTGCTTCTTCTGGTGTTTCTATACATGGCTTTGTAACTATTTCTATTAATGGTACTCCAGCACGGTTAAAATCTAGTAAAGTAACATTTTTTCTATGAGTACTTTTACAAGTATCTTCTTCTATGTGCATTTCTTCTATTTCTATTTTTTTAGTTTTTCCATCTACTTCTATTTCTACATATCCATCATAACCAATTGGTGTTCTAAACTGAGTTATTTGATAGTTTTTAGGATTGTCTGGATAAAAGTAGTTTTTACGATCAAAATACATTTCACGTCTAATATTACAATTTAGTACTTTACATGCTTTTATAGCTAGATTTACTACTTCTTTATTTAAAGTCGGAAGTGTTCCAGGATAACCTAAGTCTACTAAGTTAGTAAGTGAGTTTGCACTTTCTCCATATCCATTTGTAGAATTTGAAAATATTTTAGTATTTGTTTTTAATTCAACATGTACTTCTATTCCAATTGTTTTTAAATAATTACTCATCTTTATCACCTTCTTTTGGTTCTAAATCTAAGTTTAAAGTTTTTTCGATAAAACTTCCTAGTTTGTATATTTGAGCTTCATTAAATGGTGCGGCAATTATTTGCATACCTATTGGTAAGTGTCCTTCTCCAAAGCCTATTGGAAGTGACATTCCTGGAAGTCCTGCCATATTAACAGGTATTGTTAAAATATCATCTAAGAAACTTTTAACAGCATCATCTAAGTCTTCTCCTAAAGGATAAGCTTTGGTTGTAGTAGTTGGTCCGATAATTAAATCATAGTCTTGGAATACTTTTAAGAAATTATTTCTTACTGCATTTCTAATTTTTAATGCTTTATTATAATAAATATTAGCATTATCTCCACTAAGTAAGTAACTACCTATCATTATTCTTCTTTTGACTTCACTTCCAAATCCTATTTTTCTAGTTTTTAAATATAAGTCATCAAAGTCTTTTGGGTTTTCATATGAATATCCATAACGTATTCCATCAAAACGAGCAAGATTACTACTAGCCTCTCCCATCGCAATAATTTGATATAGTAAGACACATTGTTCTATATAGTCAATATCTACATAATCAATTGTACATCCATTATCCTTTAATATGTTTATTACACTTTTTAATTTGTCTCTTATTTCTTTATCAATATTTTCATTCATATAAAATTTTGGTATAGCAATTTTCATACCTTTTATATCTTCTCCGATAAGTCTTGTAAAGTCTTCTTTTTCTCTTTCTATGCTTGTTAAATCTAGATTAGAAGGTCCAACTATTTCATTTAGTAGTAAAGCATTTTCATAAACATTTTTAGTCATTGGTCCGATTTGATCTAGGCTTGATGCGAAAGCGATAAGTCCATTTCTAGATACACGACCATAAGTTGGTTTAAGTCCTACTATTCCACAGAAGGATGCTGGTTGTCTGATACTTCCTCCTGTATCACTACCTAAAGCAAATACTGCGATACGACTACTTATACTACTTGCACATCCTCCACTTGATCCTCCTGGGACAAGAGTTTTATTCCAAGGATTTTTAACTGGTCCAAAGTATGATGTTTGATTACTAGAACCCATAGCAAACTCATCCATATTGGCTTTACCAATTATAATCATATTTTTATTTTTTATTTTTTTAATTACATCAGCATCTTCTATAGGTATAAAGTTCTCTAACATTTTAGATGCTGCGGTTGTCCTTAAATCTTTAGTATTTATATTATCTTTAATAATTATAGGCATACCAAAAAGTAGAGAATCTACTTCTTTTTTGTCTAACTCTTCAGCAGTTTTTATTGCCTCTTCTTTATTTAAAGTAATAAAACAATTTAAATCTTTATTTTTTTCTATTTTTTCAAATGATTCATTTATTAAGTCAATAACTTTTATTTCTTTTTTCTTTAATAATTCATTTATTTCTTTTACTGGTAAATTTAAATAATTAGTCATGAATCATCACCGGTACCTTTATAAAATCGCCACTTTTATTAGGAGTATTTTTTAATGCTTCTTTAGGGTCTAACATTTCTCCTTTAACATCATCTCTTAATGTTACTTCTTTATCAAGTGGTGCGATTAATATATCTTCGTTATCAACTTCTAATTCATTCATTTTTTCTATATCATTTAATATTTGTTTTAATTTTATTTTATAGTTTTCTAGTTCATCTTCATCTATTTCTATTCTAGCTAAGTGTGCTACATGATAAACTTCTTCATCTGTTAGTTTTTCTTCCATTGGAGTCCCTCCTTTTACATATGATATTATACCATAAATAGATTTTATTCTAAAGAAAAATAATTATTGTGTATGAAATAATTTATAAAAATGTTATATTTATTATAGAGGTGATTATTATGTATAAGAAAATAGATAAAGATAATGAAATATTTAAAAATGAACATTCTCCTTTTTTTAAGGATAGATTTATGTTTAATATAATGCTTAAAAATTTAGATAGTGAAGATCTTGAACTTTATAGTGATGAAGAAAACTATATAATATGCAGAGGAAGTAAAGATTATCCAACTTGGATATGGACTAAAGATAATTTTGATAAGACTAAACTATTTGAGATAGAAGAACTTATGGATATGTATTTAACTGATAAAGAAAAGGATAAATTTACTTGTAAAAAAGAATTATATGATTTATTAGTTTATGATAATTTTTCTAAATTAAATAAGGAAGATTATTTTGAAATGGGATTTTTACTTTGCAAGACAGCACAAAAACCTGAAGAATGTGATGCTTTTCTTTCTAAGCCTACTATAGATGATAAAAAGACTTTAATTAAATATTGGAAAGATGATACTGATGAAATGAATGGTGTTGATTCCATTACTAAAGAAGAGGCTGAAAGAGATGTAGATAGATTTATAAATAGTGATAGTTTTTATGTTCTTAGAAACAAAGATAATAAAATTGTTTGTATGGCAAGTTATAGTGTTAAATATGGACAAGCAAAAATAAATGATGTGTATACTCCTGATGATGAAAGAAGAAAAGGGTATGCTGTTAATTTAATTTATTTAATGACAAAAGAGTTATTAGATAAAGGTTTGACTCCACTACTTTATACTGATTATGAATATAAAGCATCTAATGATGCTTATGAAAAAGCTGGATATGAAAGACAAGGAAAGCTTATTAATTTTAGTTGTAGTAAAGAAAAGAATAAAGGTTCTATTTCTCTTTAAAAATTTTCTGATTGAAAATCAATTTTATTTATGATAATATAGATATATCAGATATAGATTACATAAAATAAAAATGGAAGGCTCAAGTTATTGAGACTTACCTAATAAAGTTTTGGTTTGCACTCAATTTGAGTGCTTTTTTTATTAATTATAAATAATCAATAAAATAATGACTACTATAAGTAATACAACTAATAAATCTTTCTTACTCATAGTATCACCTCCTTTTAAACCCCCTCTTTGGACTTTAAAAGGCAAACGCTCATTTGAACCTTCATTTATTATATACTAGAAAAAATTAGAATTTTTGCACTTTTTATAAATTTACTGATTGAAAACTGTTTTTATTTATGGTAATATGAATATATCAGATGTAGATTACATAAAATAAAAAAGGAAGGCTCAAAGTCATGTTGAGCGCTTACCGTATGTTGTGTATGCACTCAAGATGTGAGTGCTTTTGTTTTACTTAAATACAATTAATAAAACAATAATAATTAGGAGAAAGAAAATTAGTATTTCGTTTTTTCTCATATTATCAGCCCCTTTCTATTTGAAATAGGGCAAGCGCTCAAAATTGGGTCTCCAATTATATAATAGAAAATTTCTATTTATTAGCGCTTTTTTATAAAAAAAATTAAAAAAATTTACTGATTGAAAATCAGTTTTATTTATGATAATATGGATATATCAGATGTAGACTACATAAAATAAAAAGGAAGGCTCAAAGTCATGTTGAGCGCTTGCCTTGTTGGTGTTGCACTCAAGATGTGAGTGCTTTTGTTTTATCTAAATACAATTAATAAAACAATAATAATTAGAAGAAAGAAAATTAGTATTTCGTTTTTTCTCATATTATCAGCCCCTTTCTATTTGAAATAGGGCAAGCGCTCAAATTGGGCCTCCAATTATATATAATAGAAAACTTCAATTTATTAGCGCTTTTTTATGAAAAAACTTAGATATTTTATTAATCTAAGTTATCAATCATATCTATTAGAGTTTGTAATAGTCTTTTACAAGAATCTAAATATAAAGTTTCATTTGGAGTATGAACATCTTTAATATCGGGTCCTAAAGATATCATATCTAAATGTGGTAGTTTCTCATAAATCATTCCACATTCAACTCCAGCATGTATAGCACAAATATTAGGATTATCATCATGATATTTTTTATATGAATTAATATATACCTCTTGTAATTTAGAATTAGGATTATACTTCCATCCTGGATATTCTCCATATTCTTCTATAGAAAATTCTAAATTATGTGCTAAGGTATTATTTTCTTTTTGATATAATTTTCTTTTATTGTCATCACTTGATCTTAATGATTCTTTTATAATACAAACATCTTTATCTATTTTTACTACTCCGATATTTCCTGATGTTTCTACAAGATCTTTTACATCTTTACTATATTCAATAACATTTTGTTTTAAATTATTTATAAGAGTTAGAATATTTTTACTTTCTTTATTACTAATTGCTTGATAATTATTATTCTCTACTTTTTTGCAAGATACTTTCATATTAGAATCTTCTTTTGTAATTTTAATATTAGATAATTTTTCTTTTACTATATCATTTACTAATTTAGTAGTTGTGAAAACTACTTTAGTACTATTTGCGATAGCGTTATCTTTGTTACCACCTATAAAAGAAATTATTTTTATATCGTCTATATCTTTTAAAATATTTGCCACTAAAAGATTAGAATTTATTCTTCCTTTATTAATATCTACTCCTGAATGTCCTCCATAAAGATTAGAAATGGAAAGTTCATATACCTCATTATCTATAGGATATCTTTCTAATTCTTTTTTATATTCTATAGTTATTCCTCCTGCACATCCTACTATAGCAGTATTTTCTTCTTCTCCATCTAAGTTAATTAGATAACTTGCATTTATATCAGAATAATCAAAACATCTTGCACCATTCATTCCTATTTCTTCTTCTGTTGTGAATAGACATTCAATATCAGGATGTTTTATATCTTCATCATCTAAAAGTAACATTAGAAAAGCTACTCCTATTCCATCATCTGCTCCTAATGTTGTATCTTTTGCATGTAATGTATTTGTTTTTTCAATTATTTCTATTTTATCTTTTTTAAAGTCATGATTACTATTTTCTTTTTTTTCACAAACCATATCAGTATGTGCTTGAAAAAGAATAGTTTTTTTATTTTCATAACCTTTACTTGCTTTCTTTTTTATTAATACATTATTAAACTTATCTTTTCTATAATATAAATTTCTTTTATTTGCGAAAGTACATAAAAATTCTGCGATTTTTTCTTCTTCTTTTGAATTTCTAGGTATTTGAGAAATTGTTTTGAAATATTCTAATATTTTATTATATTTTTCGTCTATCATTTCTTTCTCCTTTTTTATTTTATAATTAAAAGGAGTTTTTATACTCCTTTATCCGATAAATGCATCTTTTATAATTAATTTATTTGGCGATGTCTTAGTTTGAACACTATATTTATCTACAGTTCCTAAAACTACTACATCTGTACCAACTATATTATTGATTACATCTTCTCCTTTAGCCATTTTACATATTATTTCTAAAGTATACTTTTCGTCTTTATCTGTATATTTTATTATGGCTTCATTAGCATCTAAATCAACTTCATCTAACTTTGCAGTTATTTTTAGAAAACGTCCTTTATATTTATCATAACTTTTATCTGGATTATCTCTAAATTCTAAAGCTAAATCTATTGGCTCTACTGAAGTTGGAGATGTTGAATATCTTAGAAACCAACTTCCCATTTGTGTATCTCTTCTTCCTTGAGTTTGATTATATTTTATAACTTTATAACCAAGTCCATAATACACTTTAGTTCCACCATCGTTATATGTAGTAAATGGTATTGCGAAATATGGTCCTTTATTATATTTTTTTACACAAATACTATCAATAGTATTTACTATTGTTACTATAATAATTATTATAATTAATACATTTATTATTTTTAAAATTATTTTTTCATTATTTGATTGAAAAGTAATTTCATTAATTTTAGTAGTATCGTCTTGACTTTTTTTAAATAAATTCACACGCCTCACCTCTTACTTCTATAGTAAATAGTATACAATATTTATTTATTTTTTTCTACTGATACTTTTCTATTTTTTCTAAAAATTCATTTTCATCCCAGATTGTAACTCCTAATTTCTGAGCTTTTTCATATTTTGATCCAGGTGAAGTACCTACTATTAAGACACTTGTTTTTTTAGAAATAGATTTAACTGTCTTTCCACCTAAGTTTTCTATTATTTGTGAAGCTTCATCTCTTGTGAATTTTTGTAGAGTTCCTGTTAAAAGGAAAGTTTTATTAGAAAATTCTTCTGTTTGTTTTTCTTCTACTCCTAAATATTTTGTATTAACTCCTAGTTGTTTTAGTTTTTCTATCATTTTTAGATTATCTTCGTTTTTAAAGTAATTTACTATGCTTTCAGCAATTATATTACCTATATCTTGTGTTGTTGTTAGGCTTTCTACATCTTGAGCCATTAAGTTATCTAATGTCATAAATTTTTTAGCAAGTATTTTAGCAGTTTTTTGTCCTACATTACTAATTCCAAAACCAAATAATAATTTTTCTAGTGAGTTTTCTTTTGTTCTTTCTATATTATCTAGAAGTTTAGTAACTGATTTATTACCGAAGCCTTCTAATTCTATTAGTTCTTCTTTATGATTTTTTAAAAGATAAATATCTGGTATAGATTTTATTATTTTGAAGTTATAAAAGTCTTCCATTATTCTATCTCCAAAGCCTTCTATGTTCATAGCATCTCTAGATACAAAATGAATAAAACTTTCTACTCTTCTTGCAGGACAAGATTCATTTGGACAGAAATAATCTACTTGTTTATCTTTTTTAATAAGTGGTGTATTGCATTTTGGACAAGTTTTAATCATTTCAAATTGTCTTTCTTTTCCACGTCTTCTTTCCTTTATTGGCCTTACTACTTCTGGGATAACATCTCCTGCTTTTCTTATTGAAACAATATCACCTATTCTTAAATCTTTTTCTTTTACATACTCTTCATTGTGTAAAGTAGCACGTGATACTGTTGTTCCCATAACTATTACAGGATCTAATACAGCATTTGGAGTTATTTGTCCTGTTCTTCCTACTGTAAATATTATATCTTTTAATTTAGTTAAAACTTCTTCTGCTGGGAATTTGTATGCAATTGCCCATTTTGGATATTTTAGGGTTGATCCTAATTTTTTTTGTTTATCTAAATCATTTACTTTAATAACTATTCCGTCTATTACATAAGGAAGACTATCTCTTTTTTTAGTTTTTTCTTCTATGAATTCTATTACTTCATCTATATTTTTTACTAGTCTATTATTAGGATTTGTTTTAAATCCTAGATTTTTCATAAACTCGAGTGCTTCATTATGTGTTTTTATATTGTAATCTTCTGGATTTGGTAAGTGGTATATAAAAGCATCTAAACGTCTTTTTGCAGCAACTTTTGAGTCTAATTGTCTTATTGATCCTGCAGCAGCATTTCTTGGATTTTGAAGTAGAGGTTCATGTTTTTTCTTTCGCTCTTCGTTTATTTTTTCAAGTGTTTCTTTGCTCATATATATTTCACCACGTACTTCAATATTTATTTTATCTTTTAGCACTAATGGTATAGATTTAATTGTTTTTACATTATGAGTAATATCTTCACCTATAGTTCCATCTCCACGAGTTGCGGCACGTACTAATACTCCGTTTTCATATTGAAGTGAGACAGAAAGACCATCTATTTTTAACTCACAAACATATTCAGCATTTACTTTTTCTTCTTTTATTTTTCTATCAAAATCTTTTACTTCATCAATATTAAATACATCTTGTAAGCTCATCATAGGAATAATGTGTCTTACTTTACTAAACTTATCTAAAACTTCTCCACCTACTCTTTGGGTTGGACTATCTTTTTTAGCCCACTCTGGGTGATGTTTTTCTATTTTTATAAGTTCATTTAAGTATTTATCAAATTCTTGATCTGTGATAGTTGGTTCATCTAATACATAATAATTATAGTTTGCTTCATTTAGAATATCTATTAATTCTTCCATTCTCTCTTGTGTTTCATTATTCATTCTTATCACCATATTTAGTATATCAAACTTGTTTATAAAAACAAAGTTACTTTATTAGTTTTTCCTCAAAATTTCTATATAAATTCCAAATAAAAGTTTTATTTTTTAATTCATAATATTTATTATCATTATATTCTCTTTTACTTATTATTTCCATATTATCAAGTATTAGATAATTAATATGATTTTCTTGTAAAAAATCTATTAGTCTTCCTTTTCTTTTAAAAGGTCCGATAATATCTAATTCTTCGTCTGGTATATGATAGGAATTTTTTATTTTCATTATAATAATATAATCTTTATATAATCTTTTTGTAAATTTATATCTTGTTTTTATCATCTTTTCTCCTTGATTCTTTTTGATAAAAGTATCTTTCTACTAATCTTTGCATCTTCCTTTTAGATCCATAATTAAATCCATATTGATATGTTGAGATACTTGAAAAAGCACTTTGTAGAGATATTCTATTATGGTCATATAAATATCTTACTTCTTTGATTCTTCTTTTAACTCTTCTTCTGGTATCACCAGCAACATTTATTATTGTTTTATTATTTATTATTCTGAATCTATATCCACAAAATGTAAATCCTTCTTTAATATTAGTAATATTTGTTTTCTTTTTATTGACTTTTAATTTATATTTTTCTTCTAATATTTTTATTATTTCATCTCTTCTTTGTTTTAATTCATCTAAATCATCCCAAAGTATTAAGAAATCATCCATATATCTTATAAAATATTTCATATGAAAGTCATGTACTATTTTATGATCTAATTCATTTAAGTAATATACTGCGAGAAATTGACTTGTCATATTTCCGATTGGAAGTCCTTTATCTTTTTCATAGAGAGGAATTGCTTTTATTTCATCTAGTCTTTCATTTGATCTAGAAAGTTCTAGATTTTTTAAATTTTCTATTTGTTTATTTATATAAGGATAATTGGTACTGTTTATAACTACTTCTACCATTTTAAATTCATCTTCATCTAATTTATCTCTAATCATATCTTTTAATACTTTATGGTCTATACTATAAAAGTATTTAGAAATATCTAATTTTAAAGCATAACAATTCTTTTTTCTTTTGAATTTTTCTAAATATTTTTTTAATAAGTCAATAGAATAATCTCTTCCCATATTTTTTCTAGTTGCGGCATTTCTCATATCTAAATATCTTTCTAGTTTAGGCATTAGTATATATCTTGCGACATAATGATTGATAAGTTTATCTTTTATATTTAAAGACATTATAATTCTATATTTAGGATATTTTATAATAAATATATTATATTTCATAAAGTGATAGAGATTATTATTTATTACATAACAAATTTTTGTGATATTTACTGATAAGTATCTTTCAAATCTATATATTTTTCTTTTATTTTTAGTGTTCTTTTTTATTTCATTATTAAATAAATCTAGAATAGTTTCATAATTAACTTGCATCGCTTTTTACCCAACCATAAATCATTTTTTGCATTTCTTCTAGTTGTCTACATCCTTTGTTAAGTTTTTTTTCACTTATGCATAATTTATGATAACTTTCTTCTAAATAAAAATCTATCATACTTATTTTTGAAAGCATTAATTTTTGATTATCTAGTTTTTCTTCTATTAAGTTAGTAATAAATATTAATTCTAATAAGTCATAACTTGTATTTATTATTCTATCTTTTAATATAAATTCTTTTCTGGGATAATTTATAATTATTTCGTTTATAAAAACAATAAATTCTTTACATTTTGTGATTAGTTTAAATCTATCATTTTTATTCATATATTACCTCATTGATGTATTCCATTATTTTTTTTATTTTATAACTTGGAAGACTTTTTATTTTTTCAATTAAATCTTCTTCTCTTTTTTTATCTTCACAAGATTTAATTCCTCTTTCTAGATACTTTTGATATTGATTAACATTTTTATAATCTTTTTTTTCTACTTCTTCATCTTTTTCTATTATCACATAGCTTATCTTTTTATCCTCTAGAGTATTTTGGACTTTTCCTAAAACATTTATTGGAAATCCAACTCTTCCTTTACTTATTTTGTAATTTGCGATTGCATGAAGTACATAGGCATCTTTTTCGTATGCAGTATAGAATTTACCTTGTCTTCTAATCTTTACATGCTCTTTCATAAACACTTTCTCTCTTTCTTAGTATTTTACTACTTGATTATTTAAAATCCTTACTACGATACATTAAATAAAACAAAATAAGACTAATGATCTTTGGTGCGAATATGACCTAGATCAATAGTCTTATTAATAATTTATTTTATATTTGTATTTGTAGTCATAATTGTTGATAAGTTACCATTCTCACTTTTATCTTTTACTCCATTATCTTTTATTTTTAATGAAAGTCTTCCTTTAACTGAGAATCCTTTTATAGAGAAAATGTATTCTTTTCCATTAGTAATGTTTTTGGTAGTAATTAGTCTTTTAGCATCAGGTGTTACTTTTGCAGTATCTACTAATATTTCTAAATCATCTTCTGTTAGATTTTTACTAATAGATTTACTTGTATCTGTACAATCTATTACTACTTCTACTTCATCATCAACACTTATATTCTGTGGTGTTATACTTTTAATGTAGCATATAGGATTAGTTGTATCGACTGCTTTGACATAATATGTAGTATCATCACTTATTTTTATTGTTCTTTTTTCTTTAGTTCCAGTTGTTTCATTTTTATCTAAGGTAAAGAATTTATCATTATATCCAGGTTGTGAATTAATAAGTGGTAGAATTATACTACAACTATCTTTATTTTGATTTATTATACAACTATCTTTTTCTTTTGCGATACTTTTTACTCCATCTGTTTTTTCGTAATTTATTACTACTTTTCTATAAGTTAGAGCATAATATGTTTTGCTTTCACTTACAGAAATGGTTGCTCCTGGTAGGTCTCCACTGACTGCTTTATCATAAGTTGACCAATAACCAGTGTATCCATCTTCTGCATCTATTGTTGGTAGAGTAATATCACAGCTATTTGCACCAACAGCTTTACTACAAGTTAATGTATCGTTACTGCCAATCGAACTCACCTTCGCACCTTTGATAAGTTTGACCGTTACTACTTCATTACTACTTACGATAACAGTTCTTGCAACACCAGCGATGTTATTATCATTATCTTCTACTACATATTTTATTAAGTATTCTCCATCTTGTTTAGTATTTACATTACCTAATGTTACAATTTTTTCAGTTAAATCATTAGAATTAGAATCTGTTGCGACTGCGCCAAGTTCTTCATATTCTTCATCTTGATTAACATAAACGATTGCTGAACCGTTTAATTTTATAGTGGGTGGTATTATACCTTTTTTATGTACGTTTACTGTTCTTACTGCGACTGCGGTATGCCCACTATCATCTGTTACCTCATACTTAATATAATACACTCCAATTTTAGAAGTGTCAACATTTTGAACTTCTTCTAATTTTTCTCCATCATAAAATTCATATGTTTTTTTAACATTTTCTACATTAATAGTCTTATCATCATCTTGGATACTTTCTATTCCTTCATCAATGAATTCTTCTCCTTGTTCAATGTTTATATCTTGTTTTCCTTTTAGTTTGATAATTGGTATTTGGTCTACATGTTTTTCAAAATTAAGATTATCTTGAATTGCTTCTACTACTATTTTTGATCTATATTCTTTGTTTTTACCTTCGTTCCCTACATTTTCATCTATCCAAAGTTTAATACTATAATTTATTTTTTTACCGTCTCTTAAATTTTTATCTTGTACTAATATAAAGTTTGGTACTGATGATAAAAGGGCAGGTTTACTCCAAGTTCCATCTTCTTCTTTAATACTA
The DNA here is from genome assembly GCA_947632065.1 of uncultured Bacilli bacterium. GTDB lineage: Bacteria > Bacillota_I > Bacilli_A > RF39 > UBA660 > CANRDQ01. Next base: position 25,228 of record CANRNO010000010.1, read on the forward strand.
TATTTTATTTGACTTGCGGTTAGTCTTTTATTTGTATCTATAGTTTGATCTTCTTCTAATCTTATTAGATAGTTTGCAGAAACATCTCCTGTATTAGATATAGTAAAGTCATATGATTTACTGTTCATTCCCTCTTCGTCTATTACTGGTTTAGCATTATCAAGAGATATTGCACTTCCTTCTGAAAAATCAATATTAAAATTTCCTACTACTACTGTTTGAACATCATTAGTTTCTTCGCTTACCGCTAAAAGACCATAACTTGTAGCAAGAAATGTTATAGTAATTATTGAAATAAGACCTAAAAGAAGAAATGTGTTTTTAATATTTCCTATTTGTTCATTTCTTTTTTCCATTTTAATACCCTCTTTTATCATTACTAACTTTGGTAAAATTATCCAATTATATTCTATTTTTATTTTATAAAACTTTGACTAAAAGGTCAATATTTTTATAGAATTTTAGGAAAATTTGTCATAAAGTGTCAAAAAAAGATATCAAATTTTATTTTGATATCTAATCATTACTATCTCCAATTAGTTGTAGTAAATCAATAAATATATTTATGAAATCTAAATATAGTTGAAAAGCACAATAAACGGCTGCTTTATCTTCACCTACGTAATCTGCAATTTTTTCTATTGAATTCATATCATAGGCTATATATCCTAAGAATATTATAATTGAGATTACATTTATAGTAGCAGCAAACATACTATTTTGAACAAATATTCCTATTATTCCAGCAACTATTATTCCAATTAGTCCCATAAATAAGAAAGTACTCATTCTGCTTAAATCTCTTTTTGTATATTTTCCATATAATCCAAATATTAAGAATAATATTGAAGTTATAGCAAACACACTTATAATTGATGTTAATTTATAAGCTAAGAATAGTAAGGAAAATGTAAGTCCTGTTATAAATGAATATGCTAAGTAGCAGATGAGTGCTGTTGTATAATTCATTTTTTTAATTCTAAATCCTAAGAACATTGCAATTCCTAATTCTGCGATTACTACTATCCAGTACATTCCACTGCTGATAATATTTTCTACCATTACTTCATTCATTGATAGAAAAAATCCTGTTCCAAAAGTAACTGCAAGGCCTACAAAAAGCCATAAGAATACTTTTGAATAAATTTCATTTCTCATATTTTTTATATCTCCTTTTTATATCTTTTTATTATAAAGTTTTGAGTTGTTTTTTTTTATATCACTGTATAAGTCTTTTTGATATACTCCTGCTTCTACTAAATATTCAATAGATTTTTTAAAAGGTGCTAAATCTTTTCTATTAGTAATTCCATACCATTTAGAAGTTGTTGGAACATTTTTAACTCTTATTTCATTATTGTTCATCATTATATCTATTGTGTTTGGAAGTAGTGATTCTGTATCAGGAATATTTAAGTTTTCTTCACAAAATTCCATTGGCATTTGTTTTCTAATTGTTTCAAACATTCTAGTATCTGCAGTATTTAAAAGCATTGATGCATATGTATTTGGTCCAGCAATAAAACTTTCTGATCCATCTAATGGATTACATGTTATTATTCCTGTTTTTTCATCTTTTACGATTTCACTTTCAATCATTCTGTTTAAGTATTCACCATCTAAATCGCAAACACCTCTTTTTACTGTACCAGAATCTGATAATGTTTCATTTAACTTATATCCAATTATAGCATAATCATCACTATTTCTCATATGATCAGCTGCTTTTTGTAGAGCATCAGATCCATAGAAATCATCTGCTGAACAAATTGCAAATTTACCATTAATTAGATGTCTTGCACACCATAGAGCATGAGCAGTACCTAGTGGTTTAGTTCTTCCTTCTGGTATTTTTACTCCTTCTGGTACATCTTCCATATTTTGATATGCATATTCTACTTTGATATATGGTTCAACTCTTGCACCAATTGTTTCATGAAAAACTTCTTTAATATCTTCTCTAATGATAAATACTACTTTATCAAATCCAGCTTTTATAGCATCATGTATTGTATAGTCTATGATAAATTCTCCATTAGGTCCGACTGGTTCGATTTGTTTTAGACTCTTTCTTTTAGCTCCTTTATTGAACCTACTTGCCATTCCTGCTGCTAAAATTACTAAAGTAAGTTCTTCTTCATTTCTTTCTTTTGTCATTTTAAACCTCCTATATTTTTGACAATTTCTTGTGGTTTTTCATTAATTTTTTAACACCATAAGGATGCTTAAATGCAACACTTACTAAGGTGTTAGTGACCTCTACTACTTTTCCTTGTCCAAAGGTCTCATGGAATACGAAATCTCCTACTTGATAATCAACATCTTCTTTTCTAAAGACTTCTTCATCTGAGATTTTTTCTTCCTTTTTATTTTCTTTTATATCAATATTACTTTCCAGTAATTCGCTTCGTATTTCACTTATGAATCTACTTGGTGGATTTATTTGATCTTTTCCAAATAGTGTTCTTCTTCTAGCATTTACTAGCCATAAGTTTTCTTTAGCACGTGTTATAGCAACATAGCATAATCTTCTTTCCTCTTCTAATTCTGATTGGTCCATAAGAGAATTTATATGAGGAAATAGTCCTTCTTCTAGACCTATTACAAATACTTTAGAAAACTCTAGTCCTTTAACAGAATGTACTGTCATTAGACTTATTCTATTATCATCTTCTTTGTATTCTTCTACATCACTTACTAGGCTTATTTCAAGTAAGAATTCTTCTAGTGAAACTGAACCTTCTCTTTCTTCAAAACTTTTAGTAATTGATTTAAACTCTTCTAAGTTTTCAAGTCTTATTTCACTATCTAAACTTTTTTCTTGTTCTAGTGCTTTTTTCATTCCTGATGTTTCTAATACTTTATCAATAAGTTCTGTTAGTGTTATGGACTCTGCGACTTTTTTTAAATCTTCAATCATTTCTTTAAAAGTAAGTTCTTTTCCACTATCTATGGCATCATAAATACTCGTGTTCTTATTATCTGCTTTTTCGGTTAATTTGTCAATAGTCTTAAGTCCTATACCACGTTTTGGAACATTTAGAACTCTAAGAAGACTTACATTATCTTTAGAATTATGAATAAGTCTTAGATATGCGATTAAGTCTTTTATTTCACGTCTACTATAGAAATAGAAACTTCCTACTACTTTATAAGGTAGATTTTCTTTTAGCATTTCTTCTTCCATAACTCTGGATTGAGCATTTACTCTATAGAGTATCGCTATATCTTTATATTCTACTCCTTTATTTACTAATTCTTTTATTTTTCTAATTACATATTGTGCTTCATCTCTTCCATTATATGCACGATAATATTTTATTTTATCGCCTTTACCTAAAGCAGTCCAAAGATTTTTTTCTTTTCTTTGTTTGTTGTTTTTTATAACATCGTTGGCTGCCTCTAGTATGGTTTCTGTTGAACGATAATTTTGTTCTAGGAGTATTGTTTTTGCTTCTTTGTAGTCTTTTTCAAAGTTTAAGATATTTTTATAGTTTGCTCCACGCCATGAATAAATACTTTGATCTATATCTCCTACTACACAGATATTTCTATATTTAGCACTTATCATTTTTGACATAATATATTGTGCTTCATTTGTATCTTGATATTCATCTATTAATATATATTGAAATCTCTCTTGATATTTTTCTAAAATACTTGGATGTTCTCTAAATAATTTTATTGGTAGTAATAATAAATCATCAAAGTCTACTGAATTATTCTTTTTTAGTTTTTCTTCATACCTTTTATATACATCTAATACTACCTTTTCATATTCACTAGCAACATATTTTTCGTATGAAGATGGACTCATCATTTCATTTTTACAACTACTTATTTTTGATCTAATAGCTTTAGGATTAAACATCTTTGGATCTTTGTTTATTTCTTTTAATATTTTTTTAACAACAGTTAGACTATCTTCACTGTCCATAATAACAAAGTTGTTGTCGTATCCTAAGGCTTTGAAGTTTTCTCTTAATATCTTTACTCCAAAACTATGAAATGTTGATACTTGTATATATTTAGAAACATCTCCAATTAGAGAATATAATCTATCTTTCATCTCTTTTGCAGCTTTATTAGTAAAAGTAATAGCTAAGATATTATAAGGACTAATATCACAATCTTCTACTAAATAGGCTATTTTTGTAGTTAGAACTCTTGTCTTTCCACTTCCTGCTCCTGCTAGAATAAGGATTGGTCCTTTTTGTTCTAAAACTGCTTCTTTTTGTTTATCATTTAATCCATCTAAATTCATATTTTGTCTACCTACTTCCTAAAATAATTATATCTTATATCGTAAGTTTTGAAAAGATGAATTATTTTATTTAACTAATACTTTTATATAAATCTTGTAACTCTCCAAGTTTACTTTGTACTGCCATACTTTGTCTTCTATCTTCATCACTTATTACTACATCACGAGTTTGTTCTTTGATTTTTTCTTTTTGTGCTTTTAATAAGTTAAGTAATAGTTTGTAGTCTTCTAATGTTAATGCTTCTTCGTATGCTAACATTTCTTTTGTTTTGATAACTTTCTTTTCTTCTTTTGGTTTTTCTTCTACTATTACTTCTTTTTTCTCTTCTTCTTTAGTGATTGGTATTATTACAGGTTCTGCTTTAGTAATAGTTGGTGCGATAGCAGGTTTTGGAGTATATCCTCTTCTAATAAAAGCAGGTGCTTCAACAAAATCTATTTGATTTTTTTCTTTAGCTAATACAGGTTCATTTGTATATACTACTACTTGATTTAATTCCATACCTTTTCTATTATAAATTACTTTTCTTACTATTTTATAAATTATAGTAAATATTATCCAAGTAATAAATATTACACTACTAATTGTTATTAAAGCTTTTGCTTGTTCATTTGTATAAATAGAACTTTGTGAGAATATATCTAATTTATTTTTATGAATTGTAATTAATAGTAAAATCATTAAATAATGAAGTATTACAAAGATAGAACTATTTACTATTTTAGTTGTAGTATCTTCTTTACCATTTAATGTTGTTATCCACAAGATTATATTTGTTATTATTATGGCGGCAAGGTAAGATGCTAGATTTGGAAAACATAATATTACAAATAAATTATTCATCATATAATCAAACATAGTAGATAAATCTTTATAATATATTCCTATTAGGGCAACTACTGTGATTAAGTAAAACATTATATAAAATTTTCTTTTCATTTTTACATTCATTCTAGTAGTTCTACTTATGAACATTATTAGAAATAATCCAATAACTATCATAACTATATATAAAGCTGAGGATGTAACTATATCTTTTAAAATATTTAAATTTTCTAACATAGTTAATGGTTTCATTATGATTCCTCCTTTTCTACTTTAGTGTTTTCAAGTAAGTATATTGTTTGTGCTGTATCATTTTCAAATGTACATGTAATTAATGTTAATGTTCTTTTTTCATAATTTCTATTTATTGTTATTGTACCTGTTTTGGGTTGTTGTTCTATATTTACTATTTTATATGTATATACATATCCTTTATATGTTACTTTAGCAATATCTCCTATTTTTAATTTATAAAGATATTTAAAGAATGCTTTGGGTCCTGTACCAGAGTGTCCAGCAATAATTAAGTTTCCTTTTTCTACGTCTGGATAATCTGACTCTTTTAAAACTAATATATTTCTATCTACATTATTATATTTAGAATTTCTATCTAAGAAACCTTTACTTAATTTTATAGCTGGAATATCTAAGAATCCAATATATTCATATTTTGTTTCTTCTTGTTGTACAGGTTGTGATTGTTGTTTTGGTTCTTCTTTTTTCTTTTCTGCTTTAGCAATATCTTTTGGTTTTATTTTTCTATTCATTGTATCGAATGCTAATTCATGTTTAGTTTGTATATAATTATATGAGATACAAAATAGACCGATCATTATACAAAGTGTTGATATTAAAACTAAAGTATTTAATCTAAATAAACTTCTCATTTTCTCTTTAGGTTTAATAAACTTTTTTGGTGATACTTCTACATGCATCTTAGGTGTAGGTTTATTGGATTTCTTTTTCCTTCCTATAAATTTCATCCTTACCCCTCCTTACCAAATGTGTCAATATTATAACACAAAATGCTTGAAATTTCAAGTTTTTCTTGGTTTTTAGGACAATTTAATTAGATTGTGAAATAGAAAAGTAAATTCCAGTTTCTATATTTTGTTGTAGAATTTAGTTTTTCATAAAATTCCAGTTGAAG
>CANRNO010000011.1 GCA_947632065.1 uncultured Bacilli bacterium
TAATACTAGTAATTATTATAAATATAATATGCCGATTTAGTTTAGTGGTAAAACAGATCCTTGGTAAGGATCAGAGGACATTTCGATTATGTCAATCGGCACCATTTTAAAAAAAGTAAAAATTTATTATAAATCAATGTGGGTGGTTAATCTGAAAAAAGTGAATATTAGTATTTTTTAAATGTGGTAACTAATATAGAAAGATGGTGGGAAATGCTTACAATAAATTGGAAACAAGTGTATGAGGTTGATATAAATGGAAGTAAAAAGTGGATTTTAATTCTATATAATATTTCAAAAAATCATTATGTTGGTTTACCTGTGTATAGTGAAGAAATCGAAAATAGTATATTTATTAAGTCAATTAATAAGTATGCTGTTTTAAGTGAAATATCAGATTATAATCGAACTAGCATTAAAAGATGTATTTATTTAAAAGGTAAAGTCTTAAAAATTACAAAAAAAGAAATGGATAAAATATTTTTGAAATCAAAAGATTATTTTTTAGATTACGTTAAAAATAATACAAAAAATGATTCAGATGGAATTGCATATAATAAATGGTGTAAAGAAAAAATAGAATTGATAAACAAAAAAGATAAAAATATTACTACTTTGAAGGTTGGAGCTATTTGTTGGGTAGAACTGGGTTATAATGTTGGTAATGAACTTAGAAAATTAAGACCTGTTGTATTATGGCGTTCTTCGGCAAATAAGGAGATGTGGACGGTTATACCTCTCACATCTAAACATAAAGGTGATAAATATTATTTTCATTATGATTTAGAAAATGAAAAACTAGGAACAATTAGAATAGAAAATTTAATAAATATTAGTTCTAAAAGAATAAAAGAACCATATTTTATAAAAAATAAAATAGCAACTATAACCAAAAAAGATAATGATGAAATATTAAAAAGAATAAAAAAATATTATGCTTTTGATAAAATAAAAATTGGAAGTAAAAGAACTAATAAGAAACAAATAAACGAAAAAGTATTGACTTAATTATAAAAAATGGTATAATTAAAGTACTTTAGATTGTTGCAGGTGTTTTATACACTTGGTAGTTGTATTTCAAAAGGGAAAAGTTTTACTTTTCTCTTTTGCTTTTGGACAATAAATAGTATAATTATATTAATGGTTGGTGCTATAATCTTTTTTTATGGTATTATTATAAAAATTAACAAATAATGTTGATGTACATCTGTTTTACTAGTATAATTAATTTATATAGTTATTAGGTGGTAAAATTGTATAAAAATATAATTAGAGTAGGTAATTAAGAGTATATTTCTCTTACAGATTTAATAAGATGTGCTGATTTGGATGAACTTAGATTGTCAATTAGAGATTGGATGGGAAATAAAGAGATGATTTCATTTTTAGGATTATTAGAAAGTTTGAATAATGAAAATTTTAAAAGGGGCGAATTCGCTACGTTTAAAAATGAGACCGGTAGCAATAAATTTAAAATATCTTCTCAAAAATTGGCACTATTTTTTAAATTTATTAATTTTACGAGGAGGAGTAGGTATGAATGAGCATGGTAATAATAATATAGAAGTTATTATGCAAGATAATACAGTTTGGTTGAATCAAAATCAATTAGTGAAACTATACAATTTTAGTAAATTTAATATTTCTGAACATATAAAACATATAACATTATTTAGAAAGTATTAAAGATTTAGAGATGATAGATATTAAAAAATAACAGACATTGTCTGGGAAATTTAATTGTTTACGTTTGAGTATTGAAAATATAAAAAGGAAGTATATTATGAATAGTTTTTCAAAAAGAATGAGAAATAAATATAAAGAGAGTAAAAAGAGTTCTGTGCTTATATATTTGATTTTAAGATTCTTGGTATTAATAAGTATAATAATACAAATTCTTAGTGGAAATGTATCTAATGCATTATTATGTGTTTTAGCACTTATATTATTTACTTTGCCTACTATTTTAGCTGATAAATTAAAAATTACATTACCAAGTTTACTTGAGAGTATGGTATATCTATTTATTTTTGCATCAGCAATACTTGGAGGTATAAATAACTTTTATAAGATAATACCTATTTGGGATACTATTTTACATACATTAAATGGTTTCTTATGTGCGGGTATTGGATTTTCTTTAGTAGACTTATTAAATACTAATAGTAAGAGTATAAACTTGTCTCCTTTATATGTTGCGATAGTTGCTTTTTGTTTTTCTATGACAATAGGTGTATTGTGGGAATTTGGTGAGTTTTCAGCAGATTATATACTAAGTATGGACTTTCAAAGAGATAGAATAGTAAATAGAGTTGCTTCTTTAAAATTAGATAAGAAAAACGAATCTTCTACTATTAGAATAACTGATATATATAAAACAGAAATTTATTCTAAAAAAGAGGGGAAGGTTACAATAGATAATGGTTATTTAGATATAGGATTAATAGATACTATAAAAGATTTATTTGTAAATTTGATAGGTGCAGTTATCTTTAGTGTGATAGGGTGGTTATATATAAAAAATAGAGATAAATATAAGTTTGCAGCTAATTTTATTCCTAGAAGAAAAATTGATAGTACAAAGTAAAAACAGTTCAATTGAAACTGTTTTTATCTTTTTTGTCTTTTTATTAGTTTTGCATGAACAACAATTCTACCACCTTCATTATTTTGACAAGTTGATAAAGTAAGTATTTTATCATTAATATTAACATTAGTAGTATTAATTGCGGTATTTCTTCCTTTCATTGTATCTAACCATTTTTGTTTTGCTTCTTGTGAGTTAAAACTAGTAGTTATATAATAACTTTCACTTTGTATAGTATAAATTGAAAATATCTGCCATACCATATTTTCTTTTGGAGTAGAAAGCCATATAGCGTAATTGTCTTTATTTTTTTGCCAAGATTTATTTAATGAATCTTTTAGTGATCCAAATACAGTTTTATCAAGTCTACCATGTCCATAGATTACAGTATTATCACTTAAATTATTTACATTATTTCTATAATCCATAAATACCCATCCAGCACTGTTACTACTTTTATTAAAAGCATGTTTTAAATAATATTCATTATTGTTTGTTTGAACAACAGGATAATTAATATTTGTATTTTCCATATGTATGAAAGCAACAGTATCTTTATTTTTTTTCAATAATTCATTAAAATCAACTTCATAAAAAGGAAGACCTACATAATACCAATAATCACTTTCTTTATCATCAGGAGGATTTACTAAATCTCCTTTACCTTTTTTCTTTTTGATTTTAGTTTTATCTTTTATATCATCATTAATCTTTTTTATTTTAAAATTATCATAAGCCCAAGTTCCAATTTCTATTAGAGAATATATCATTGTAATTGAACATAATATTATAAAAATCCATGATAAGAAATTTTTAAATTTATTTTTTTTCTTTTTTCTTGGTTTTATTTTTACTTTTTTATTTTTATTGTTATTTGAAGAAGTAGATTTATGAATGTTATTATGACTATGATTATTTTTTTTCTTTATATTACCTTTAGCATGTCTTGGTATATAATTTTGATCACTTGCCATAGTTCCACCTCTTTTCGTTATACATTATAACATGTAAAATATGATAAAACAAATTAAAATTAATCTATTAATTCAGAATCTTGAAGTAATATGATATCTTTAGTATTTTCTTTTATAAATTTTAAAACTTCATTATCATCATCTACTACAATAATTTGATTAGTTGTTTTTAGAGAATTTAAAAAATTAAGTTTTAATTCTTTAGCTGTAGATCCCTCTATATCGTATCTAGCTAGAATATGTCTATTTTCTTTTTTTAAAAAAGGGGCATATTTATCTAACCAATTATTTTTGTCATTAATTTGATCATGAGTTCTACAAACTGATAAGATATGAAGTTCTACATTATTAAGACTACTTACTTTTTTAATAACATTAATATTATTAGTAAGAGGTCTTTTGGTTTTAAAATTAAGAGGTTTACCAAAATCGTAAGAAGAAATAACTCCATCCATATCAAAATAAATAATGGTTTTCTTTTCCTTAGAAAAATCTTTTATTAAATTATAAAAATACATATAAATACCTCATTTCTTTATAGTTAATTTATTATATCATGTATAATTTTAAACATAAAGATTTAAAGTTTTTATGTTTGTATTTTTCTTTTTGTTGTGGTATTATATTTCTACAAATTACTGGAGGTATAATAATGGAAAAAACAAATGATGAAATAAATAAACTTTTATATTTTGTAGATGAAATAGAAGATAATTCTAAAATGTATATAGAAAGAGAAGATGATGTTATTAGTTATGGATTAGAAGATAACTCTAAATATTCTAGTTTTGATATTACAGATAATGAAGGTTTAGAAAAAGTATATAAGGCTATTATGGATAAATATCAAGGAGAAGTTAAAGATGCTTTAGTAGTAGATGAAGATAGAATACCTACTTTATATGTAATTATTGATAATAAAGGGATAATTACTATTAATAGTGATAGTTGTTATGATTATAAATGGTTTGAGAATCCTTCTTATGAAGATGATATTAAAATAAATACTAAAAAGAGACATTTTTAATGTCTTTTATTTTGAAAAAAAAGTATTTGATAGTATAATTGTATCAGAGGTGAAGTTAATGGAAAAACAGATTATTATAATTAATGGTACTGGTGGTAGTGGTAAAGATACTTTTGTAGAATATTGTATGAAATATGCAAAAGTTGTTAATTTTTCTTCGATAGATAAAGTTAAAGAGATTGCGACTTTAATAGGTTGGGATGGCAAAAAAACAGAAAAAGATCGTAAGTTTTTAAGTGATTTAAAGAAATTAACTACTGATTATAATGATATGGCTTTTAATAGTATTGTGGATGCTGTATCTGATTTTGAGGAAAGTGATAATGAAATATTATTTATTCATATAAGAGAACCAGAAGAAATACAAAGAGCTAAGATTAGTTTTAATGCTAAAACATTACTTGTAAAAAGAGTAGGACATTCTAATATAATTACTAATTATTCTGATGCTAATGTAGATAATTATGATTATGATTATATAATTGAAAATACAACATTAGAAGAATTAGATAATAAAGCAAATATATTTATTAATACTTTAAAAAAAGATAATACTAAAGGATTACAAAAAAAATAAAGATGGTTTTTTCATCTTTTTTATTTTTTAAATTTTACATAGTGCATACCCATAGCTTTATGAATATCATATGCTCTTGGAGTATGTAAGACTCTTGCGATTATTAGATTATATATTTCATCAAATAAAACTATTGAGCATAAAGTTATAGTTAAAATTAAAAATAATTTCTTATTCATCTTTTTAGCTATATAGAAACATATAGGTACTAAAAAATATATTAATACTAGACCAGATAAACCAAAGAATAGAACACTTCTAAGACAAATGAAACCTCCAATGTTTCCAAAGTTTAATATTTCTTGGTTATAATCCCAACATCTCCAACCATTTCCTATAATATACATTCCAAGACCTGATACAAACTCTAATACTCCACAAAGAATAGTACTAGTTAAAAATACTTTAAGAGGACTTTTTCTCATTTTATAAGTTACAAAGTATATACCTAGACTACCTATAGCATATATATTAATCCAAGGTAAGAAATTACCACCTCTCCAGTAAAAATACTTCATACCTCCATTAAAATAATAAAATATATATTCATATAAAAATCCATAAAAACCAGTAATTACTATTAATAAACAGATAATACCTATCATAGTTTGATTATCAAAATTATGATTTTTTTCTATATACTTTTTATATTTTTCTTTCATAATATTACTCCTTTTTATAGTAATTATATTATATAATAAAATCAATTGAAAATATATGAAATATTAGATAAAATTTATATAGGATGTGAAATATATGAAAAGAGAAGAAATAATAAATTTGATAGATAGATTATCTAAAGAATTTAAAAATATACCTGTAGAGTTAATTAATAAAGAAAAAGAGAGATATTTAGAAGATAATAGAGATATAAATACTATTAAAAGTGAGATAATTGATATTAGTGGAAGAGTAAAAGAAATAGAGAGTTTTATAAATAAAGATATTTCTAAAGATGTTTTAGAGAATTCTATTATTTTAATCGGACCAATGGGTACTGGAAAGAGTACTATTAGTAAGATGCTTTCAGAAGATATGAATATAGAGAGGATATCACTTGATGATAGAGATAAATTAAAAGATTTATATCAGTATGAGAGAAGTTTTGATAATTTTAAAGATTTTGAATTTAAGCTTACTGGAGAAGTTTTAACTAATTTAGATAAACCTTATATTATAGATTTTGGAGCAGGACATTCTGTTTATGAAGATCAGATTTTGTTTTTTGAGATGAAAAGTTTAATAGATAGATTTGATAATGTATTTTTAATTATGCCTAGTGAAGATAAGAGTGAGTCTTTAGAGATTTTAAATGAAAGAAGAAATATAGAAAAGAATAGTAGTAAATATTTTGATAATAAGCATTTTGTTTATAGTCCTTATAATGAGATACTTGCCAAAGATGTTATTTATACAAAAGATAAAAGTGAAAAAGATGTTGTTTTAGAGATAAAAAATTCTATAGAGAAAGGATTAAATAATGGAAGAAGTTATTAATATACCAAAGATATTATTACATATTCATTTAGATGGATCAGTAGATATTAATCTTTTATATGAATGGTTAAAAGAAGATGGATATGATTTAAGTTTTGATGAGGCTAAGAAAAAGTTTCAGGTTGATAAAGATTGTAAAAGTCTAAATCAGTATTTAGAGAAGTTTGATCTTCCTTGCATGCTTTTAAATAGTAAAGAAAGACTTAAAAAGGCAAGTAGAGAATTATTTTTAAAACTTGATAGAGAAGGGGTTTTGTATGCTGAGGTTAGGTTTGCTCCTTTAAAACATATTAATGATAATATGGATGAAGAGGTTGTTGTAGAGGCTGTTGTTGAAGGTATGAGGGAAGCTTTTAGTAAAACTAAAATACGTGGTGGTATTATTTTATGTTGTATGAGAGATTTTAGTTTTGATGATAATATTAAGACAGTTGATCTTGCTTTTAAATATTTAAATAAAGGAGTAGTAGGTATTGATCTTGCTGGAGCTGAGGCAATTTATAAAACAGAGGACTTTAGAGATGTTTTTATGTATGCAAGTAAATTAAATATACCTTTTACTATACATGCAGGAGAAGCTGATGGGATAAGTTCTATTAATTCAGCAATATCTTTTGGTGCTAAAAGAATTGGTCATGGTATTAGATCTATTGATTCAGATGAATTTATGAAAAAATTAATTGATGATAATATATTACTTGAAATATGTGTTAGTAGTAATTATCAGACTGGAGCAGTAAAAGAATATCATCCAATAGAAGACTTTATAAAAAAAGGTATAAAAGTATCTATTAATACAGATAATGATACAGTTTCTAATATTAATATAAATAGTGAATATAAATATATATTAGATAATACAAATATAACAATTGAAGATATAAAAAGAAGTAATTATAATGCAATAGACTTTATATTTGCAGATGATAATGAAAAAAATAAATTAAAAAAAATAATTGGTTTATAAAAATCAATTATTTTTTATTTTGTTTTTCTAAATCTTCAAATAAAAGTTTTATATGAACATTTAAAACTTTAGAAATATGATATAAAGTATTTAAAGAGAAAGTCTTAAATGTTTCATTTTCTATATCACCAATAAAATTTTCACTATAATTGCATCTTCTGGCTAACTCCTTTTGAGTCCAGCCTCTTTTTTTTCGATATTTTCTTATATTTTTTCCTACCCAATAATATACGTAGTTATTATCGTCTTTTTTAGGTTTTGTAGCCATAAGACATCAACTCCAATATTATTATTTCATAAAAAAAATTAAATATACCCCTACGAATAGGTGGGGTTTTGTGGTATAATGTATTATAGGAGAGGAGTGGATTTATAGTTTTCGTTGAAAAATAAAGGTTTTGCTGTAAAAGGGTTAAAAAAAATATCATAAAAAGTTGAATAATTGTGGTTTTAGATGGTGTTTTAAAAAATAGAAAATAAAAAAATTAAAAACCTTCTTAAATGTAGTATTTATAAGGGTTTCGGTTGATTTATATACATTAAAAATAACAGAAAATGGAAAATTTTAGTTGTGGAAAAAATGTGACAATTTTTTCCAAATTATGTTGACAAAATATTCCATTTTTAGTAGTATGAAGATAGGTAAAATTTGGAAGATAGGGAGTAGATAGTGATGGAAAAAAAACAAAGTAGTAGTAACCGTAATGATAGAAAAAAGACTCTTACGTTTTCTATCATCGCGATAGTAGTTCTTTTTGTAGTAATAATAGGTGCTACCTATGCAGCTTTTCAATATACAAAAAATGGTGAAAGAGAAAATGAAATTACAACAGGATCTGTTACTTTTGTATATAACGAAACTGGTAATGGAGTATCTATTACTAATGCATTCCCAAAAAGTGATGCCGAAGGTAAACTAATTAAAGATACAGGAGACGATGGAATTGCTAATGGATATTTCGACTTCAACGTGACATCAACTATGGGTGGAGATATGACAATACCATATTACGTATATGCAGTTGATATAACTGGAGAAGTAGAACATAAACTTGCATCTAAATACGTAAAACTTTACCTTTCAGACCAAGAAGATCAACCAATAGAAGGATATGAAGGAGAAGTTCCTACTTTTGCATCTTTAGATCCTATAAAAGCTAATGATTCTAATGGTGAAGAAGTACAAGGTAAAAAGTTATATTATGGATATGTTAATGGAAGTGAAGTAAAGAAATTTAGACTTAGGATGTGGCTTTCTGATAGATACCCTGGAACAGATGTAGCAGAAACATTTAAGTTAAGAGTGGATGTAAATACTGATGCAGAAGCAGTTGAAAAAGATACAACACCACCTACATGTGTTATAGAAAGTGCAGAACCACAGAAAGTTAATAAAGATGGAGATTTAACTGTTAAGATAAAATGTACAGATGACTCTAAAAGTGTAACTTCAAGATTAAATGATGAGAATTTGAAAGTTTTAGTTGGAGGAGAAGAAGCAAGTCCTACTAAAAAAGAAATTCAAAAAGCAACACCTGTAGAAGGAGGTATAGAACAAGTTGTAGTTCTATCAGGATTTAGTAAAGCAGGAGATGTTTCATTTAATATAGAAAAAGGTGCTTTTGATGATGAGTATGGAAATCAAAGTGAAGCAATAGAAAGTCTTTCAACTGGAGCAAGTATTAATAAATGGCTTACTGCTAAATTCCATAAAGGTACTGGTGTAAGTGAAATTGGAGCAGAACAATTAACTTGTGATATAGTAGATGATTCTAATAGTTGTCAGATTGAACTTCCAACAATAACTGCTGAACAAGAAGGTTATACTGGATATTGGAGTACTGATCAAGAATCAGGAACTGATAAACAAACACCTGGAACAAGTGTTACAATTACTAAAGATGAAGATTATTATTCATTTGTTACTAGTAAAATAGAAGTTAATTATGAAATAGTTGGTGGAGTAAGTGCTATTGGAGAGGCAAGTAATAAAGCAAGTTGTGAAATTAAACCAGGAGAAAAATCTTGTAAAATAACTTTACCAACAATAACAAAAGAAGAAGGATATACTGGAGCATTCTGGGGAGAGAGTAGAGAAGCAAGAAATGAAAAAGAAGGAAAAAATCCAGGAGAACAAGTAGATGTTTCAGAAAATGGAAAAACATTTTATGCGATAGGATATAAAACAATTAATGTAACTTATACACAAGTAGGAGGAATACAAACTGAAGGATTAGATACTGCTGGAAGTTGTACTTTCTACGGAGAAGAGAAGAATTGTTCAGTTACTCTTCCTACTTTAACTCCTACTGCTGGATACACTGGAGCATTCTGGGGAGAGTCTAATAGTGCTACCAGTGGTAAAGAAGGTGGAACTTCAAGTGGAGAGTTAACAGAAGATAAAGAATATTTTGCAATCGGATATAAAGAAGTAACAGCGACATTTACTCCTACTACTGGAGTAGCATCTGTTGGAGAAGCAGAAAATGGTGGTAAGTGTACTTTCTATGGTGCTAATACTAGTTGTGAAGTAACATTACCAACAATAACAGGAAATAAAGGATATGACCAAACATATTGGGGAGCATTAGAAAGTACAGAATATGCACAAAGAATCCAAACAGAAAAAGTTACTTTAACAGATGATACAACATACTATGCATTTGCTAAGGATATAGTAAAACCAGTATGTTCACAAACAAGTGTAAAACCAACAGAGACAGCAACACCAGATGAAGATATAACAATAGAAATAGAATGTACAGATAATAGTGGAACTATTAGTAAAGATATGACAAAAGATAGTTTAGTGGTAAAAGTAGGAGGAGAAGCTGCAAGTCCTACAACAAAGACACTAGCTAATCCTACAGCAATAGAAAATGGAAAGAAATATACATTTACATTAAAAGGATTTACAACAGGAGGAGTATTAACATTAACCTTAAGTGCTGATGCAGTTGCGGATGCATCAAATAACGGTAACATCGCAACTAGTTTATCTCCTTCAATAACTATTGCTAGTCCTGGTCAACAAGGATTACCATTCAATGATTCTAGTGCATCTTATACTAATGATACAAAACATGATATGTTTGAATTTAGTCAACCGGATGGTAGTACAGCGTATCGATACATCGGAGACGATCCATATAACTATGTAAAAATGAATGATGATAATAGTGTATGGAGAATTATCGGAGTATTCAAAGATCCTGATTCAACAGGAAGTAAGACTCAACAAAGAATTAAATTAATCAAAGACCAATCAGTAGGTACTATTGCATGGGATTCATCAAACTCTAATAACTGGTCAAGGCCAGCTACATTACAAACAGATTTAAATTCAGGAAGTACATATAGTTCATTATCAGCAACCTTAAAAGGAAAGATAGAGAAAATGAGATGGTACTTAGGAGGATTTGATTATAGTTCTCCATATAGTACAGAAAGATTCTTTACTCAAGAACGAGGTAGTAAAGGTGGAAGCAGCGGTAGTGCCCCTACCACATGGGATGGATATGTAGGATTAATGTATCCAAGTGATTATGGATTTACATATTCAAAAGGAATTAGTAATTGCTATACCGATTTAGTTTCTAATTCATCCTCAGGATGTAATTCTACTAATGCCGCTAAAGGATGGATCAGAAAAGGACACGAATCTGAGTATCAATGGACTCTCACTCCGTATTCCAGCAACACTGGCAGCGTGGACCGTGTCTGGTCGGTCGGCATTGTCAACTACAACGGCGTGACCGACACCTTTGGGGTCCGCCCCGTCGTGTATCTGAAATCTGGAACCTCTTTCTCTGGTGGCTCTGGAACTAGTAGTAGTCCTTATATCTTGAAATAATCCTATAGATATAACTTTCGTTTCCCTACTCAGGCAATTATGTCTGAGGGGAAACCTTATTAAAACAGAAATCGTAAGATTTCTGTTTTTTTGTTTTTTCGATTTTTGATTAAGGTATTGTGTTCTAAGATGTTTTTTGATTCCCTCTTCGGGCATATTTGTCCGAAGGGAATCTTGCGTTTGTTTAATTAATAATAAAATAAATAAAAATTTCTATTCGCCTTTGTAAAAAGATAACATATTATCTTTTGTTCAAATACTAACTTCTGTCTAAGACAAGGTTAAATCATGTCGATATATATTATAATTACATCCTTGAACGTAATTAGCGAAACACTATCGAGTGGGCGGACCCCAGGAGTGGTGTTGTTCGTGTTGGGATTGTTGACATTGCCGTTCGAGTTGACAGCGTTCACGTTGTTAGTGTTGCCGGAATTCGGAGGTTCAACCATATTTTTTTTAAATTTAACCTATATTTTAATAATTGTGTATATATAAAGAAATGACGTATCATTTCTTTTCTACACCCTAACTTCTGCTGAAATGCAAGGTTAAGTCATGTCGATATATATTATAACTACATCCTTGAACGTAGTTAGCAAAACACTATCGAGTGGGCGGACCCCAAGATTGGTGTTGTTCGCGTTGGTGTTGTTGACATTGCCGCTCGTGTTGACATAGTTCACGTTGTTATTGTTGCCGGAATGCGGAGGCTCTCAACCATATTTATAAACTTAACCAATAATTTTTATATTTTTAATAGATTTTATATACAATGTAGAAAAATAACGTATTACTTTTCATATATATACTAACTTTTGTATAAAACAAGGTTAAATCATGTCGATATATATTATAACTATATCCTTGAACATAGTTAGCGAAACACTATCGAGTGGGCGGACCCCAGGATCGGTCCAGCTCGCGTTGGTATTGTTGACATTGCCGTTCGAGTTGACAAGGTTCACGTTGTTAGTGTTGTCGGAACGCGGAGGCTCAACCTTATATTTTAAGATTTAACCTATATTATTTTTATATAAAAATAATTATACATTAATAAGAAAATGACATATCATTTTCTATCTGTATACTAACTTCTGCTGAAATGCAAGGTTAAGTTATGTCGATATATATTATAACTGCATCCTTGAACGTAGTTAGCAAAACATTATCGAGTGGGCGGACCCCATTGGTGTTGTTCGCGTTGTTGTTGCCGATATTGCCGCTCGAGTTGACACGGTTCACGTTGTTAGTGTTGCTGGAATTCGGAAGTTCTACCTGTTTTATAAACTTAACCAGTATTTTTAATATTTAAGAAACTTTATATACAATGTAGAAGAATAACGTATTATTTTTCTTATATATACTAACTTCTGCTAAAACGCAAGGTTGAATCATGTCGATATATATTATAACTACATCCTTGAACGTAGTTAGCAAAACATTATCGAGTGGGCGGACCCCACGGGTGTTGTTCGCGTTGTTGTTGTTGACATTGCCGTCCGAGTTGACACGGTTCACGTTAGTAGTGTTGCTGGAATTCGGAGGTTCAACCGTTTTTTATAAATTCAACCTAAATTAATTTATTGTTTGGAGAATTGTACACTTTAAAAGAAAGTAACGTATTATTTTCTATATGTACACTAAATTTAGTATTAATAACAAGGTTGAATCATGTCGATATATATTATAACTACATCCTTGAACGTAGTTAGCAAAACACTATCGAGTGGGCGGACCCCAGGAGTGGTCCAGTTCGCGTTGTTGTTGTTGACATTGCCGTCCGAGTTGACATTGAACACGTTGTTAGTGTTGCTGGAATTCGGCTGTTCAACTGTTTTTTAAATTCAACCTAAATTAGTTTATTTATAGTATAGATGATTGTACACTTTAAAAGAAAGTAACGTATTATTTTCTATATGTACACTAAGTTTAGTATTAATAACAAGGTTGAATTATGTCGATATATATTATAACTACATCCTTGAACATAGTTAGCAAAACATTATCGAGTGGGCGGACCCCACGGGTGTTGCTCGCGTTGTTGGTGTTGACATTGCCGTTCGAGTTGACAAGGTTCACGTTGTTAGTGTTGCTGGACTGCGGAGTTTTAACCGTTTTTTATAAATTCAACCTGAATTGATTTATTTATAGTATAGATGATTGTACACTTTAAAAGAAAGTAACGTATTATTTTCTATATGTACACTAAATTTAGTATTAATAACAAGGTTAGGTTATGTCGATATATATTATAATTACATCCTTGAACGTAATTAGCGAAACATTATCGAGTGGGCGGACCCCATTGGTGTTGGTCACGCCGTTGTTGTTGACATTGCCGTTCGAGTGGACATAGTTCACGTTAGTAGTGTTGTCGGAACGCGGAAATACAACTTTTTTTATATAAACCTAACCTAAAAAATAATAACATAAATTATAAATAAAATATATAAATGTTAAAAAAGTAACGTATTACTTTTATTTTATATACTAACTTTTGCTAAAATGCAAGGTTAAGTTATGTCGATATATATTATAATTATATCCTTGAACATAATTACCTAAACACTATCGAGTGGGCGGACCCCAGGATCGGTCCAGCTCGCGTTGTTGTTCGTGACATTGCCGTTCGAGTTGACATAGTTCACGTTGTTAGTGTTGCGGGAATCCGGAGTTTTAACCTAATTTATATAAACTTAACCCATAATTGTTTTTTATTATTTAATATAAATTTATATACCAAATAGAAAAATAACGTATTATTTTTCGTGGATATACTAACTTTTGTCTAAGACAAGGTTAAGTTATGTCGATATATATTATAATTACATCCTTGAACATAATTACCTAAACACTATCGAGTGGGCGGACCCCATTGGTGTTGTTCGCGTTGTTGTTCGTGACATTGCCGTCCGACCAGACAAGGTTCACGTTGTTAGTGTTGTTGGAATTCGGAGTCTAAACCTAATTTATATAAACTTAACCCATAATTATTTTTTTATTATTTAATATAAATTTATATACCAAATAGAAAAATAACGTATTATTTTTCGTGCATATACTAACTTTTGTCTAAGACAAGGTTAAATCATGTCGATATATATTATAATTACATCCTTAAACGTAATTACCTAAACATTATCGAGTGGGCGGACCCCAGCACCGGTCCAGCTCGCGTTGTTGTTGTTGACATTGCCGTTCGAGTTGACATAGTTCACGTTGTTAGTGTTGCCGGAATTCGGAGTTTATACCTTACCTTAATAGATTTAACCTTTTAACTATATTTATATTTTTATATAATTGAACATGAATAATAAACTATACATTTGAAAAGAAAAGACTTATCTTTTTCTTATATGTATACTAAATTTAGTCTATAACAGACAAGGTTAAGTCATGTCGATATATATTATAGCTACATCCTTAAACGTAGTTAGCGAAACATTATCGAGTGGGCGGACCCCAATGTTGGTGTTGTTTGCGTTGTTGGTGTTGACATTGCCGCTTGAGTTGACATTGTTCACCTGATTAGTGTCGCCGGAATACGGAGTTTAACGAAACTACTATAAACTTAACCTAATAAATAATAATTTAAATATATAAGTATTAGAAAGATAACGTATTATTTTTCCTTTATATACTAACTTCTGCTGTGGGCAAGGTTGAATCATGTCGATATATATTATAACTATATCCTTAAACATAGTTACCTAAACATTATCGAGTGGGCGGACCCCATTGGTGTTGTTCGCCCAGTTGTTGTTGACATTGCCGTCCGAGTTGACATAGTTCACGTTGTTAGTGTTGCTGGAATTCGGAGGTTCAACCGTTTTTTATAAATTCAACCTAAATAATTTACTTCTATAAATACTATATCACATTATTTTTTATTTTTAAAATAGTAATCAAAAAGTTAGAAAATATAAAAAACTATAAATTTAATTAATTAAAGTATGATAGAAAACAGAAAATAAATATTCTATAAATGAAAAAATGTTTTCTGTTTTATTTTTGTATTAAATTAGTTAAAAGGCTTGTTTTACAAAGAAAATAATTAGTGTTATAGTGCTTTTGGAGGTGATGAGTATGTATATTTTACATAATGATAAAACAACAAAAATAAATTCTTTTAGTGATAAGTTTCTTCCTAAAGCAAAGTTTTATCCTTTAGTAAAAAACTCAATGTATCAATGTATGTTTAATAATCAAAAACCAGAGTATATATGTTACTTTATATCAACATTTTTTAATATAGATTATAGATATGTATATAACAATATAAAGATAGGGAATAATTTACTTCCAAAGGTAAAAGAACAAGAGAAAGAAAAGATAGTAGATCTTATATGTGAGTTAGATGATGTTTTATACATAATCGAGATGAATAATCAAGCAGATATAAAAGTATTAAAAAGGAATATGGAGTATTTATATAAAATAGCGGGTACGAAAAGAAAAAGAGGAAAAGAGAAGATAAGGAAAATAATATTAATTAATTTAAATAATTTTTGTTTTAAGAAAACAGAAGAAGTAGTAGAGAAGTATGTACCAGGGAGGATGAGAGATAAGGAATTTAGTATGATGTCAGAAGATATAGAAATATATCAAATATATCTTTCCAAAATAAAAGAGATGTGGTACAATAGAGAAAAGTTAACTAAATGGGAACAATTTTTATTGGTAAGTTTAGAAGATGATTCAAAAGAGTTAGAAAAAATAATAGAAAGTGAGGAAATATTTATGAATTATAGGAAAATGGCAAAGAGAGTATGTGTAGCAGATGATTTAGACTTTAGTCAAGAGTCAATAGAGGCAGATGAATACTTAATGGATTTGTGTAAGGAAGAGGCTGAAGAAAAAGGAGAAAAAAGAGGGGTAAGAATAGGAAAAAAAGAAGAAAAGAGAGATATAGCAAGGAATATGTTGAAAAATAATTTTTCAATAAATGATATACATATCGCAACGGGTTTATCTGAAAAGCAAATTGCAAATATAAATTTTTAAGGAGATATTTATGAATTATAGAGAATTACCCAAAAGAGTATTTGTGGCAGATGATTTAGACTTTAGTCAAGAATCACTAGAGGCAGATGAATACTTAATGGATTTGTGTAAGGAAGAGGCTGAAGAAAAAGGAGAAAAGAGAGGAATTAAACTTGGAAAGAAAAGAGGGGTAAGAATAGGAAAGCAAGAAGAAAAAAGAGATATAGCAAGGAACATGCTCAAGAAAAATATGGATATATCATTAATAAGTGAATTAACAGATTTATCTGAAGAGCAAATTACAAGTATAAAATTTTAAGTACATAAGAGATCTTTATAGGTCTTTTTTCTTTGTAAAATGTAGAAAAACTTTAACTATTATATTGACGTGGGGGGGGGTAATATTATATAATTATATTAATAAAGAAAGGAATGATTAGTTTATGAAAAAAGTATTTATGCTTGTAACTATTTTAGTAGCAGGATTAGTATTTATACCTAAAGTTAATGCTTTATCAGATGTTGATATTGAAACACTTGAAGATTATGCTGGAAAAGATCAAGTTGTTATAACTAGTAGGGGAGATAATTATTTTGAAGCAGAATTACGAAAAGATTTATCAAATCTAGGTAATCCTAATGTTCAAGGATATGATTTAGGTGTTCCTAGTGGACAGACTGTAGTATTAGATTTAAAAGGACATAAGTTTTTAAGTTTTAGTGGTACAGCTATTGAGGTTGCCCCTGGTGGAACTTTAATTATTAAAGATAGTGTTGGAGATGGTGTTATCGAATTGAGTTCAATTTCAAAAGGTAATGGTATTTCTACTATAATTAATAAAGGTAATTTAACTATTGAAGGTGGTAAAGTAGTTTCAGAGGTTGCTGGTAATGCTGCAGTAGTTAATGAAGGAGTTTTAACTATTAATGGTGGTCAAATTGAGACTAAAGTTAATAGTGCTTGGGGACTTACAAATTATAAGACTGCTACTATTAATAATGGAACATTTACTCAAGGAGGAGATTATTCAGTAATTCAAAATTCTGGAGATATGACTATTAATAATGGTAAGTTTGAAACAAGTGGTAGTGGAGTACATAATTCTTTAATTACAAATAATAAGGGTATTAGTGATGAAGATGTTAAATTAACAATTGCCAATGGAGATTTTGAAAGTAATTTAATATTATATAATGGGGAAGATAGTATTGCTACAATTACAGGTGGTAATTTCCAAAATCCTGATAATGTAGTTAAATATCTTGCTAGTGGACTTCATTTTGATAACAATGGAAATGTAGTTAAAGATGCAGAAGTAGTAAGTTCATCTAATAATACTAATGATAATAATCCAGATACTTCTGATATTAATTTATATTTATTACTTAGTATTTTAGGAGTTAGTACTTTAGGATTTGGTTACGTTATTAAAAGAAGATTTAATTAATAAAGAGCTTAGTGCTCTTTTTCTTTTAGAATTATCTTGAATGTTAATTTATAAATGTGATATGATAAAAAAAAGGAGAAATATATGAAACAAGAAGAGCAGTTAAAGATATTAAGTAATGAAATTGAGGTAAGAAGGGAAAAATTTTACGAAAGAAATGAAGATACAATAATGGAAGACTTTTTTAGATTAAAAGTGTTATGTGATTGTTTTGAAGCAATTACAGGAGAAGTAAAGTTTTCATATAATGAATTTAAAAATCCAATATTTGATGATGAGTTTGTTTCTTTTTTTATAAATGAACTTAATACAAAAAAGAATGATGTGATAGTAGAGGAAAAACAATTAGCAAAAGAAGAATTGTTGTTTAATCCTGTCTTAACTAATTTATATACTATGATAGAGGATTATTATAATAAATTAAAAGAAAGAAGTGATATTCCAGAAGGAAATTATAAACGTTGGTATATTGATAAATTAATTACAAATATTCCTGATAGAAAACTTAGTGAGGAAGAATTTGAAAATATAGTTAATATGTTCTAAATACATATTAACTATAAATATAATTATATTTACGAAAAAATGAAAAAAGAAGGTAAAATTTTCTTTTTGGATGGAGAGTTTAAATCTTCTATAAACTATGGTGGAGCTTGTAATGGTGTAGATTACGATTATGAAGAACCATATGATGTTATTGTAGTAAAGAGATGTAATAATGATTTGGAGACAATAGTTAATTTAGTTCATGAGATAGCACATACAATAGAATTTTTAGAGTTGAGGGAAGAAGTTAGTAAGGAAGAATTTCTAAAATTTAGATTTACTACTCAATATGGAGAAATTAAAGCTGGTATTTATGAACTTAAGTGTTGTGATTTCTTAGAAGATTTAGGATTTCCTAGTGAGGAAATAGAAAGAATAAGAACTAAAAAGATGATAGAACATATGGATATGCTTAAAAGTCTTATTTCAGATATTTATAATGATGAAAGTTTCTATACAGAAAATTTTAATCATAGTTTAGAATATGCTTATTTGGCATTTGCTTCAGTTTATTTTGCTAATATTGATGAGGAAGAGTTTTTTGATACAATGAAGAAATATGATAAAGAAAAAATTAATACCAAAGGTTTTTCTATATTTGAGAAAATTGGTTGTGATAGAGAATCTATAAAAGAGACTACTGCAAAACAACTTAAAAAATGTATGTAGTTTAAATAGGGGGTTAATATTTGTGAGAAATTTAGAACAAATGCAATGTATAAAAGATAAATTTTATCAAGAATTAGATGAATTAAATAATTCAGATGAAAATATATATTTAAATTTTTTGTCTGTTGTAACACTTAATACTATCTATAGAGCGGTTGTAGGAGATAATTTATTTAATATTAAAAATTTTAAAGATAATAATCCTGATAAATATAATTATATTTTAAATGTTGAATATAGAAAAAGTAATTATATTAAAAAAATAGTAGACTATAATTTAGAAGAGATGGAAAGTAATAATGTTTTAGATAAACTTTGTAAGTTATTATCTTTATATGTAAAAGATAAGGATAATTTAAATTCAAGGAATATAAAATTAGATAAAGATTTTAAAGATAAATTAATAATTGATTTTTTAAATAATGAAGATCCAGTATATAAAGATATATATTTAAATATGAAAAAAGATAATAGGATATTGTTTTTAAATGAACCTTTTGATAATTATAATGGGGTGAGTTATGTTGTTCCTAGAAAAGATAAAAATAGTAATTATATTTTTATAAATTGTTTTTATGATGATTTTTTTGCATTAAGTGTTTTGATGCATGAACTTGGACATTTGAAAGAATATTTAGAGTTAAAGCAAAAGTTACCTATAGATGAATTTGTAACGTATCAACTTACTTCTCCTTATATTGAAGTGAATTCTATGTGTTTAAGTTTGAAGTTTATAAAATATTTAGAAAAATTAGGATTACCAGATGATGAAATAAAATTTTTAAGAAATGAAGAGTTAATATTTTCTTATGATAATATTAATAAGTTGATTTTAGCAGATACAATAGATGGGGAAGAGGGATTACTTTCTAAATTAAGATATACTTATGGTGGAATGATATCAATGTTTTTTGATGGTATAGAAGATAAGAATATATTAAGTAGAAAAGAAGATATTTTTTCTAAAGAAAAGATTTTAAATAATGATATGGAGATTTTAGATAAAATAGGATGTAGTGTAAAATGTGAGAATTATGCAGTAAAAAAATATATTAAAAAATGTTTATAATAATTAAAAAAAGGATACTAAATAATTTTTGTTTTTAGTATCCTTTCTGTATTAGCGAAGTTTAGTTTTGCTATTTCATCTAATTTTTCTCTTCCATAAGTTTCTACAACTTCTTCTCCTGCTTTATCTACTTCTTTACCTGCTCCTTTAGGAAGTGGTATATGTATATCATCACAGATTTTATCGAATTCTTTTAAGAAAATATAACGACTTATTATAGAAGATGCTGCGACTGCTAAGTTTTTATCTTCTGCTTTAGTCATAAATGTAATATCTCTTTGAATATTATTTACTTCTTCTAAGTATCCATAGTATCTATTTTCTTTTGCAAACTCATCTACAATTATATAATCATATTTAGGTTTTTCTTCATTTATTAATTGATATAAAACATTGTTATGTAGTATAGCTTTAAATTTATTCATATTTAATCTTGCTGTATGTTTTTCATTATATTCTTTATTACTTAGTATTTTACTGCGATAAGGAATTTTTTTTGCTATTTTTGGAGCAATCTTTTTAATTGTTTCATCACTTATTTTTTTAGAATCAGCAACACCTAATTCTTCTAAAAATTTAATATTTTCTTTTGATACGTAAGATGCTGTTACAACTATTGGACCAAAGTAATCTCCTGTTCCAACTTCATCACTACCAACAGATGATGAATTATAATATTTACTCTTTTTTGGATCTTCTTTTTTATCTTTTTGTTCTTCTATCACTGCCCACATAGAAGCATCTACATCAGCACTTATACCTTGGAACATTACTTTACCTGATTCATACATAGTAATGACTGTATCTTCATCTTCTGCTTGAAATACTACATAAGGGATTTTTTTATCTCTTCTTTTATCTTTATAATATTCAATCATTTTATTTCTAGTTTCATCATCTACTTTAATAACAACGTTCATATTTACACCTCATTTCCTATTTATTATAGCATAAATTTTGAAATTAAGTTATACTAATATTAATTAGAGGTGTTAATTATGTTAGTAGATGCAATTATTATTTTAATGATAGGCATGTTTACTGTTGTTGGATTTAAAAAAGGAGTTATCCAACAAGTAGTGATGTTTGTTGGAACTATACTTGTTTATATACTTGCTTTCTTTTTAAAAAATCCAGTTGCAGATATCCTATTTAGATTTTGTCCTTTCTTTAGATTTTGGGGTAAGTTAGAGGGATTAGTAGTTTTAAATGTAATAATTTATCAGTTAATAGCATTTGTCTTAGTAGCGGGTATTTTGTTTACTATTTTTGGAGTAATATTAAAAATTACTGGAATTTTACAAAAAGCAGTAGATTTAACTTTAGTACTTACACTTCCTTCTAAATTACTTGGAGGATTAATTGGCTTTTTAGAAGGATATATTATAGTGTTTATTATACTTACAGTGTTTATGGTAGCATTAAAACCTTTAGGTATATATGATTCTTTTATTGCTCAAAATATAATACATAATAGTCCTATACTTTCAAATAGTTTTAGTGGTATACATGATGCGATTGATGATATATTTACATTAGTAGGGGATTCTAGTGATAAAAGAGTTTCTTCTAATCAGATGAATAATGAGACTATGGATACTTTACTTAAATATAAAGTTATAAATGTTAAATCATGTGATATATTACTTGATAATGGGAAAATTGATAGTATAGAGGGTATTGATAAAACAATTGATAAATATAGAGAGGAATGATTATATGATAAAAAAACTTGAAGATGAAAAGTTAGAAGATTTAGTTAAAGAGGGAAATGTATTAGTAGATTTTTCTGCTAGTTGGTGTGGTCCTTGTCAAATGTTAGAGCCTGTATTAGAGGAGTTAGCAAGCGATAGAAGTAATATAAAAATTATTAGTGTGGATGTTGATGAACATGAAGAGTTATCTAGAAAGTATGGGGTTATGTCTGTTCCTACTTTAGTTGTATATAAAGATGGTAAGATGGTTAGTCGTAATACTGGGTATACTACTAAAGATGTTATTGAAAGTTGGTATGAGTAGTAAAGTACTCATTTCCAAAAGAAAGTTTTTTTCAATAGTTTTGGAAATATTTTTCCAAAACTTGATTTTTTTTAAACTTTAGTATATACTTATATTAGAGGTGGTAATTATGATAAAAAGAGATGAATACCTTGAACAATTAAAAAGATGGAAAGATAAGGATTTGATAAAAGTTGTTACTGGTATAAGAAGATGTGGTAAGTCAACTTTGTTTGAATTATTTATAAATTATTTAAAGGATAATGGAATAAAGGATAATCAAATAATAAGTATAAATTTAGAGGATGCTGATTATGATTTTAAAGATTATAAGGAATTATATGATTATGTAAATAAGAAGATAGATTCTAAAAAGAAATATTATGTTTTTTTAGATGAAGTACAAAATGTTTCTCAGTTTCAAAAAGCTGTAGATAGTTTATATATTAAGAAAAATGTTGATGTGTATATTACTGGGTCTAATGCATATTTATTATCTGGAGAGTTAGCAACTTTACTTTCTGGTAGATATATAGAGATAAAAATGTTACCATTATCTTTTAAAGAGTATGTTAGTGCTTTTGATAAAGATTCTTCTAAGAGTTGGTATGAATATTTTTTAGATTATATGAAATATGGAGGAATGCCTGGAAATATAGAAATACTTAAAGATAATTCTAATGATTTAGATACTTATTTAGAGGGGATATTTACTACAATAGTTTATAAGGATATAATTACGAGAAATAATATATCTGATAAGATGTTACTTGAAGGTGTTTTAAAATTTATATTTGACAGTGTAGGTAGTCCTATATCTACAAAAAAAATAAGTGATACATTAACAAGTAAAGGAATACCTACTAGTAATCATACTGTAGAAAATTACATATCTTCTTTTGTTGAAAGTTTTTTAATATATAAAGCTGAAAGATTTGATGTTAAGGGTAAAAATTTACTGGTTAGAGATTATAAATATTATGCTGTTGATTTGGGACTTAGAAGTTATTTGTTGGGTAAAAAAGCAGATAGTGATATGGGACATATATTAGAAAATATTGTTTATTTAGAACTGGTTAGACGTGGATACAAAGTTTATGTTGGTAAAGTTGATGATTTAGAGATTGACTTTGTAGCAGAAAATAGAGATGGTCTAAAGTATTATCAAGTGGCACTTTCAGTTAGAGATAAGAAGGTTTTAGATAGGGAATTAAGATCACTACAAAAAACAGGAGATCATTATCCTAAATATTTATTAACACTTGATATGGATTTGGAAAGTGATTATGATGGTATAACTAAAATTAATGTAGTTGATTGGTTATTAAATAAGTAAAATTTTAGCACTTAAAAGTGCTTTTCTTTTTGGCAATTACACTGAAAAGGGCAAAAACTATTTATTTTATTTATAAGTATAATTTGACAAAACTAATGATTTATGATACAATTTCATTAGTTTTGTCAAGGAGGAATAATTATGAAAAACGATAAGAAAAATGAAATTAAAAATAAAAATAATATAGAAGTTATTGTATCAATTATGAAAGATAATAATGGATATGTTACTTCTAAAGAAGTATCAAAACTTGGTATTCATCGAATGTATCTTAATATTATGAAAGAAAAAGGAATAATAGATAAAGTGGGTAATGGTATTTATATTGATTCTAATAAAATGGAAGATAATTATTTTGTTTTTGATTTAGAACTTCCAAATGTAGTTTATTCACATATGACAGCTCTTTATTTTCATGGACTTTCTATTAAGGCTCCGAATGATATATATGATATAACTGTCCCAAATAATTATTTTAATTATAAAATTAAGAATCATAATGTTTTTTATGTTAGTAAAGATATTTATGAACTTGGACTGACGGAAATAGAAACACCGATGGGGAATAAAGTAAAAGTATATGATACGGAAAGATGTATATGTGATATTATTAAATCTAGAAAGAGAATGGACTTAGAACATGTGAAATATAGTATTAGAGAATATATTAAAAGAAAAGATAAAGATTTAATTAGGCTATCTGATTATGCGAAAAAAATGGGAATTCATGATGAGGTAATGAATTATATGGAGGTTTTTTATGAATAATAGGCAATTGAAAGATAAGCTTAAAAATATATCTAAAACAAAGAATTTAGACTTTAATACATTACTTAGACTTTATATGTATGATAGATTTATAGAAAGGTTATCTATTAGCAAATATAAAAATAATTTTATATTAAAGGGAGGATTTTATTTAAGTATATTATATGGTGTGGAAAATAGGATTACTATGGATATAGATACTGCTTTTAGAAATGCTGATTTTAATAAAGATGTGATTGTTAAAATTATAAAGGAGATTATATCTATCGAAATAAATGATAATGCTAAATTAAGTTATTTAAAAATTAAGCCAATAAGAGATGAAGATGAATATGGAGGTTTTAGGGTTGATATTCAAGTGGAAATAGATTCTATTAAAGAGAAATTTCATGTTGATATTGTTACAGGAGATCCAATAACACCTAGAGCTATAACATATAAATATAGACCTATATTGAGTAGTGATTATATTAATTTATGGGCATATAATATCGAAACTGTATTAGCTGAAAAGTTAGAAACAATTTTAAGTAGGATAGAACTGAATGGAAGAATGAGAGATTTTTATGATGTTTATCTTATTTATACGAAAGATTTTGATAATATAAATATAGATTATTTTAAAAAAGCAGTAGACAAGACTTTTTCTAAAAGAGAATATGGTAAAAATACATCTGAAGCGATGGATTTAATTCGCAATAGTAAACTATTAAAAATTAGATGGAAAAGTTATCAAAAAAAATATGATTATGCAAAAGACATAGAATTTGATGATATATTAAATTGTATGGAAAAAATGTTGAAATTGATAGAATATATAAAAGTATAATATAGTTATTATTGTTTGAAGTCTTTATCATTTTTTGATACAATCATATTAGGTGGTATACATGAAGAGAAATGAAGTTGATAGAAGTAAGATAAGTCCTATGATGTTACAATATTTAGAGATAAAAGATAACTATGAAGATAGTATTATCTTTTTTAGACTAGGGGACTTTTACGAGATGTTTTTTGAGGATGCTGCGATATGTAGTAGGGTTTTAGAACTTACTTTAACTGGTAAGAATGCTGGGCTTGATGAGAGAGTTCCTATGTGTGGAGTTCCACATCATTCTGCAACCTCTTATATAGATACTTTAATTGATAACGGTTATAAAGTTGCGATATGTGAACAACTAGAAGATCCTAAAAATACTAAGAAAATGGTAAAAAGAGATGTTATACAAGTTGTTACTCGTGGTACTAGACTTGATGATCATATAGATGCTAAAGATAATAACTTTATCGCAAGTATTTATGACTTTGGATATTGCTATGGTATTAGTTATTCAGATATATCAACAGGAGAGTTTTATGTTACATTAATTGATAAAAAAGAAGAAATATTAGTTAGAGAAGTATGTAAAAATAACTTTAAAGAAATTATAGTAAATGATGATATGGATAGAGGAATAGTTAATACCTTAAGAACTAATTTTGGAGTACTTGTAAGTATACGAAAAGATATGCTAGAAGAAGATGAATACTCATACATTTATAAAGATTTAAAAGATGAAAGACTTATTACTACTATTAAACATTTACTTTGTTATATACTTGAGAATAAAAAAGGAGAACTTAAACATTTACAAAAAGCTATATTTATAAAAAGTAATGATCATTTATTGTTTGATAATAATACTAAAAGAAATTTAGAATTAGTTGAGACTATTAGAAATAGAGAAAGACAATATAGTCTTTTATGGCTTCTTGATAAAACAAAGACTG
Organism: uncultured Bacilli bacterium; assembly: GCA_947632065.1. Classification (GTDB taxonomy): domain Bacteria; phylum Bacillota_I; class Bacilli_A; order RF39; family UBA660; genus CANRDQ01. The sequence continues at coordinate 26,073 of CANRNO010000011.1, forward strand.
CGATGGGAAGTAGATTTTTAAAACAAAATATAGAGTCTCCTTTAACTAATAAAGAAGATATTAATAGACGTTTTGATATGATAGAAGTATTACAAACAGAGTTTATATTAAGAGATGATTTAATTAAAGAGTTAGATGGTGTATATGATTTAGAAAGACTTGTTAGTAGAATTAGTTATGGTAATTTAAATGCTAGAGATATGATACAACTTAAGAATTCTTTATCACATTTACCTCGTATAAAAGAAATACTTGAAAAATTAAAATATAATAAAACTATTAATACATTAGATGAAGTATATGAACTATTAGATAAATCTATTAATGAGAATGCTCCTATTGGACTTAGAGAGGGTAATTTAATTAAGAGTGGATATAATAGTGAGTTAGATGAGATAAAAAGTATTAGTAGTGGTTCTAAAGAGTTTATACTTTCTATGGAAAAAGAAGAAAGAGAAAGAACTGGTATTAATAATTTAAAAGTTGGTTTTAATAAAGTATTTGGTTATTATATAGAAGTTAGTAATGGTTCTAAAGATAAGATTAAAGATGAGTTTGGATATGAGAGAAAACAGACACTTACTAATTGTGAGAGATTTATAACACCACTTCTTAAAGAAAAAGAAAATATTATTTTATCTGCAGAAGAGAAGATAATTAATTTAGAATATAAGTTATTTATGGGTATTAGAGAAGTTGTTAAGAGATATATTAGTGAGATTCAAAGTGTTAGTAAAGTTATTAGTGAAGTTGATATGTTACAGTCTTTTTCTATTGTTAGTGAGGCTAATAAATATGTAAGGCCTTCTATAGTCTCAGAGAAAGTTATAAAGATGAAAGATTGTAGACATCCTGTTGTTGAGAAAGTTATGAAGGATGGATATGTTTCTAATGATGTTGATATGGGAGTCGATACAGATATTCTTTTAATAACTGGACCTAATATGGCAGGTAAGTCTACTTATATGAGGCAGACTGCGATTACTATAATAATGGCTCAAATAGGATGTTTTGTTCCTTGTACTAGTTGTACTATACCTATATTTGATAAGATCTTTACAAGAATAGGTGCTAGTGATGATTTAGTTAGTGGTGAGAGTACATTTATGGTTGAGATGAAAGAGGCTAATTTTGCATTAAGTGAAGCTACTGAGGATAGTTTGATTTTATTTGATGAATTAGGACGTGGTACGGCAACTTATGATGGTATGAGTCTTGCTCAAGCAATACTTGAATATATTCATGATAAAAAGAAATCTAAGACTATGTTTTCTACTCATTATCATGAACTTACAGTTTTAGAACAAGATTTAGATAGACTTAAAAATGTTCATGTAGCAGCAAGTGAGGAAGATGGAAAACTTACATTCCTTCATAAAATTAAAAATGGTGCGATAGATAAAAGTTATGGTATACATGTTGCGAGCATAGCTCATCTTCCTAAATCACTTATAAATCGTGCTTTAGAAATTTTAGATGTTTATGAGGCTAAAAAAGTAAAAAAAGAGACATTTACTCAAACTAGTTTATTTGATAATATAGAAGAAGAACAACAAGAAAATCCTCTACTTGAAAAAATTAAAAATATTAAACCATTAGAGATGACCCCAATGGATGCTTTAAGTTTTGTTTATGAAATAAATAAAGAAGCAAGTGAAGAAGAGGAGTGATATTATGTTAATTGATTTAGGACCCCTTTATAGTCATGTTGTAGAGAAAATTAATGTAGATACTGATGTTTCTTATAGTAAGGATGAAGTTAGTGGTACTAAGATAAAAGATTTAGTTGATGTACATGTTAAGGGATACTTTTTTCTAGATTCTAATAATGAAGTAGAGGCTAATTTAGATTATAGTGGAACTATGATATTAGAAGATGATATATCTTTAGAAGAGGTAAAATACCCATTTTCTGCTAAAATTAGTGAAAAACTAGAAGAAAATCAAGAAAATTTCGATAAAAACCTTGATTTAAAAGAGATTTTGTGGGAAAATATTGTACTGGAGATTCCCTTGAAGTTTACTACAGTTAAAAACTTAGAAGAATTTAATGGGGATGGCTGGAAATTAGTTAGTGAAGATGAATTAAAAGGTTTAAATAATCCTTTTAAGGATTTAAGTGAAAAATTTAAAGAGGAGTGATATTATGTTAGAATTAAATATTCAAATGTTTGCTGTACCTGCTCGTAAAGTTTCTAAGACTAGACAAAGAACTAGAAGAGCACACAGTGCAATGGATGCACCTACAGTTGTTAAATGTCCAAAATGTGGTGCAGAAATTAAACCACATCGTGTATGTAAAGAATGTGGACACTACAAAGGAAAAGAAGTAGTAAGTAAAGATGCTGAATAAGTATCTTTTTTTATTTTGAAGTCAAAAATTTTGACTTCAAAATAAAAGATGAAAAACATGGTATAATAGATATAAAACATTATGTAATTCACTATTAAATAAAATTAATAAGATAAAGAAGTAATATGATTATAATACCTTTAAAGTTCACACTAAATAAAAAGAACATAGAAATATGTTAAAATATATTTAGAAAGGACTTTG